>NZ_JAGGQC010000038.1:0-5665 GCF_018613455.1 Bacillus sp. ISL-78 | reverse complement strand
CAGTTAAATAACAACATAGTACATTTACCCCCATCAAAAAAATGAGAATATGGAGGGTTTATTTTAGCATGGCTTTTTAACTATTGTGTTTTCATACAAAAAAGCTGCCTTAAAGACAGCTCCGATCTTCAGCTAACGCACCCGTTAGTTGAACAAGGCTTTTACCTTCTTCCTCAATTTTTCAATTTCTTCAATCATTAGTTTCGGTTCTTCTCCAAATGTTGTCTTCCCTATCTCTTTTTCCTCAAACACCTTATAATCAATCAATGTCTCCCAAAAGTGTTCTGCTCCATCTAAAATGGATTCTAAAAACTCTTTTTCAGGCAATACTGCTTGTGCAAAAACCTCAACAGGTTCCCAATCACCAACAATAGAGAACTCCAATAAATTGTTGTTTATTGAAACTAACTTCATAAGATATGGATCGATACCATAAAGCCTTTCAACGTTCTCACCGTCTAAATATTGCTCAATAGCAACCATATAATCGGACCATAAATCTAATCCACTGGGAACATCGACTCCTACCACGACCTGATTGTTATACTTAATTGTTATACGCATTTGAATGTGCTCCGGAGTAAATTTTCGATGGTCAAAAATTTCTTTTAATTTTAAAGAATCATCTAAGGATGCATAACTCTCTTCACCTTCATTAGTTTTTTCTAGAAATGTACTTATTTTAAACATCATTAAACCCCTATCAGAATAGTCTATTCTTTATTATATCTTAATGACTCAATAAACCTGCCCCGTTAGTTCTTTAAGGAAACGATCCTTATTAAAGGAACCCCCCATTGTTGAAGACCGAGAACTTCTGTATCCTTGACTGATAAATCCATTGAGAAATTGATATAATTCTTCTAATATCAAAAATTGTACATTCTAAAAGCCGCCTATAGGCGGACTTCTTATGGCGCTAGCCTGTATTAAACAGAAAACAATTAGGAAAAAATATTATTCTTCTGATGGGCTAACAAATAAAGAATCGGTTTGAGAAATTACACATAGCTTTTTTCCTTCTTTTTCATAGATTGTCATTGCCCCTTCTTGTGATTTTTTATCCCACCCCCAAAGTTTAATAACCGTTAAATAATAAAGTGGAAGTCCGTTTTCTTCGGAGGCTGGACCCCATTTATATTCTTCATACATATTTTTATCGTCTTTTCTTATTAATTTGGCCCCTAATGGTATCGGGAATCCTTTATTTATTGCTGATTCACTATAAGATAAGAAAAAATAACTAAACATTGAAACTAAAATAACTATACTAATAATAAGAATAATAGCTTTTTTCTTTCTAAACACAAAAATACTCCCCTTTTTACGGCCCTGAAAGTGCCCCCTGTTATTAATTATTTAATCTCCCTCTATAAATTTTACTTTAAATACAATATTTTAATCCACATATCGGTAATAACCTACTTCAATAATCTGTCCCATTAGCTGTATAAGGGTGATTTTTGTTTGAATATGACAGTACGATAATTTTTAAAATCATACTTTAAAAAGGCAGCCAATTGTCGGCCTTTTTATGAAGCTAACGCACCCGTTAGTTTAAGTACAATATTTCACAAACAAAAAGAAGATGCCTGGTTAAAGCATCGTTAAGACCTAAAGTAATTAATACTACTTCTCAGATATTGCCTTTCTCGCTATTTCTTTATCATCAAAATGAATTGTTTTATCTTTAAATTTTTGATAGGTCTCATGACCTTTTCCAGCTATTATAACAACATCATTTGAAGTAGCCTCTTTGATAGCTTTATATATAGCTTCTTCTCGATCAGCGAGTAATTCATATTGTAATGAATTAGACTTTTTCATTCCTTTTTCTATGTCATTCATAATTTTAATAGGGTCTTCTGAACGTGGATTATCAGAAGTAACAAAAACATTGTTACTGTATCTGCTAGCAATTTTTCCCATAATTGGTCGTTTTCCTTTATCTCTATCCCCACCACAAACAATAATAAGTGCTTTTCCTATTCTAATCTCTAACTAAATAGATTTTGTAAATGAAAGAGGGAAGTCAATAACAAACTAACTAGCAGTGCATCAACTTATTAGGATGCTTTAGAAAACAAATGAATGCAGTGTCTCTGCTTATCATTAATCAGCCTATTCAATCCATTTAAGTCTTTGATGCAATAATCCATCGGAGCCTTTATTTTCTCCTGTGACAAAGTCAGTCATATGGTAGGTTAAATACCCTCCGTACTTGCTCTTGGTGTTGAGCAAAAGCTCATCAACATAATAGATACCTAAAGAAAGGTCATCCAGGATTATGCTCGCCATAGCAGCATAAATGCCACAAGCAACTTGGAAGTACGTGGCGTTTGTTTTGAATTTCGGATATATTTCACTACTTGTCATCACATTATATATATACTTTTCGCTATCCTCGTAAACTAATAGGACACCAACTAGGTCTTCACCTTCAATTTCACCTATATCTGGATCAAGTAATTGTTGATTCCAATCCCAGAGAACGTCTACATTAGCCAAATTATTTCGGATTGATTCCGTTGTATATTCATTTACACGATAAATAAACCCCAATTGCATATCAAATAATTTACCTAATGTAATCACTTCTTCATGTGGCATTAGACAACCATAAAACTCTTTTTGCCCTAACCTTACTTTATACTCCATTGCATATACTTTTTCATAAAAATATTGTGGCAAATGATGATGGACAAACATAGGGTAAGATAATATCGCTTCATCCAGGAAGCATTCGACCGACCAAGAAGTATAGAGTGTGTTAGGTTTGATCAACGTTTTGTCTTTAAAAAAGGAATCGTCATGCTCCACAATGTAGCAGGCTAATGGTTTTCGATCCGGATTTTCGTTTATGAGTTTTATGGCCATCCATTGCACTACACCAGGATTCATACCCGAGCCAACAATCGCCTTCATATTGGTAAGATTTTTTTTGCTATCTTCAAATCTAATATATCGCTCGGTCAATGGGAAACCATATAGACTTTCGTCCTCATCGACCTCAGTGTTCTCGAGGGCTGAATTGATGTAAAAAACACCTAATTCGTTACAGCATTTCATCATCTCAATTGTATCTGCCCATGAAACATCAATGACTACTTTCGTGTTTGTCCTTTTTAAATGTTTCTGAAAGTGACTTACATCCGTGAGATCAAGCTGGGAAATTTTGATTTTATCCGCAAGGTTTGGGAATAATTGGTCGTAATATTCTTTATCCTTTTGTTTAATATCAATTAGGTGAAGCTGGGAAATGCTAATGATGGGGTACATAGGGTCATTTTTATCTTGGGCGGATTGATTTAGTATGGCCAATACCGCTTTTGCAACACCTCCACTGCTGCCTAATATAGAAATGGAAAATGAACTTGTCCCATTTAACATTTCATCACTCCTTTCGCCAATTAATACTGTACGTGAAACATGTGCAATGATTTCTTAAACAATATATGATTCTAATGATCGCTTTGTATGTGCTTCTGTCTATGAATAAGAGAGCTGTTAGAATTAATAATATGAGATTTAGAATAAGTGCTTTTTCAACTAAGCGGGCAGTAGTTGAATAAAAAGGGGGTACACCATTGAAGAAACAAATCTGATTGAAGGTGTATTCGGCATTCAAAAGTTATCGTTTATGGCAGGATGATTTATGAATGTAAAAAAGCTCCCGATTGAGGAACAAAAATAAAAGAGCTTTCTCGTTTTCCAGGGGGGACATTCCGCTGATTGAACTTGGATAAAATACGCGAACGAACGGTCACTTAATCGAAACTGCTGTATATAGTAATAGTAAGTTTTGAGAAAGGGTGAATAGAATCGATGATACATCCAGATACCGAGATTCGGTTTGTCAATGAAAAGATTGGTGTGGGCGTTTTTGCCACAAAAATGATCCCCAAAGGAACGATCATCTGGGCATTGGATGATTTGGACATTATTCTCAAGGAAGATGAAATTGAATCGCTTGATATCGTGCGAAGGGAAATTGTCTATAAATATGCCTACCTCAACGATGACGATTACTACGTGCTGTGCTGGGATCATGCCAGATACATGAATCACAGCTTCAGTCCAAATGTGGTATCGACGGTCTATGAGATTGAATTGGCGTCGAGGGATATTCTTCCCGGAGAACAAATCACATGCGACTATGCTACGCTCGGGTTGGACGAACCTTTTGAGTGTGAACCGGAGGAAGGGACTTCTAGCACCGTAGTGATGCCGGATGATTATCTGTATCGCTATAAGGAATGGGATGAGTTGGCTAGGGAGGCATTCAAACAATTGAATCAAGTAGACCAGCCGTTGCGTCATCTGATTCTACCGGAGTTCGTCGACAGGGTAAACGCGATCGCAGAGGGACGTGCCGAACCAGATTCCTTTCTTACGCTCTATGAAGAGGAGTAAAGGCAACTAAACAACCACCAGGACAGACGGATCTTTTGGTTTGTCTATGTTAATTTTACCAGCTTTTTTTGGCGATCTAGCAAGATGGAACTTGAATCATCAACGTGAGAGTTTAAAACCCAGAAAAGTTCGCACCTCTGACAAGTAGAAAGTGCTAAAAAAGACTATTACTTCTGTTTTCTTAGCTTCCTTCATCGTTTGACGAAACTTTTCATACAGGTGTTCAAAGCCCTCTTTTGATTGATGGACTGCGAAGGCTTTTTCTATCACGCGCCCTCGTTCATCAACAAAACAAGAAGTAATGAACACGCTTGGCAATATCCATCCACAGAGTATTTTCAGTAACTTGATTAATTTTTCATTTCATTTAAACTGGATAAAGAAGTCCTCCTTGTTTGATGCTGGGTCAATGGTCGTTGACACTCATGCATCATACAAGAGGGCTCTTTTACTTTCAAGTCCTCGAACAACCTTCTAACAGGAATGCTGCCCCTTTAGTGCCATAAGAAAAAGCTGCCTTAGAGACAGCTCCGATCTTCAGCTAAAGCACCCGGTAGTTCAACAAGGATTACAGTTTTTATGAAACCCTTTCAACTTAGAGAAAATATCCATTCTGCTATTACTAATAATATCGATGCTGCTATTACTAAGATAAATATAAAAAGAATTATAGCAACAATCATCATTTCTACATTAGTCTCTTTATTATTTGCTTCTTTTCTCATAAGAATTTTCTTTATGATAGCCACCTCATTTCCTTCAATTAAACCTACACTATACATTTTCTATAAATATTATGAATTATCCTTGTTCATCTAAACTGCCCCGATAGTTCCATAAAGAAAGAGCTGCCTTTAAGACAGCTCTGATCTTCAGGTAAAGCACCGTTAGCTCTATTCTGACTAACCACTTCACCAAATGTTCTTTATTAAGCGAATCATCATTCTTGGTATAAACATTAAGATGTTCCAAGCCACTTCAAATAAGATTGAATCCCTAAGCTCAATTAGGATTTCTTTAAAAAAGCCGTTCTGCCTTTCTTTTTTGCATAATTCGCTATCTTTCCGAAATATCCTTCTTCCACTCCCTCAGTTTGATGCGAATATCTCTCGAATGCTCACTTATTCGCAGGATTTCATAACCCTTGATTGTAAGGTCACGTTTAAATGGAGTGATTTCAGGACATGAAGATTTCGTGAAGGCATAGTTAAATAAAGGAGTTGTACAAGAACCCACATTTTACCATATAATG
>NZ_JAGGQC010000037.1:0-30564 GCF_018613455.1 Bacillus sp. ISL-78 | reverse complement strand
TTTAAAAGTATAACTAAATATAACAAAACTTTCCAAATACGGTTCATTGGAAGGTTATTTGGCATGCACAAATTTAGTATAGCATGAAATATTTTAAGTTTTCATTGAAAAATGTTGACTAACTATTAGCTGGTTTAGTTCCAGAAGAAAAAGGTTGCCGCAGCAACCCTTTATTAAACTAACGAACCTATTGGCGGAAGAACATTAATTAGAAATTACTTTCAAGTAATGAATAGACAAAAGTATCGTGTGCTTCACCATTTTGATGCATATATTTCTTCAAAATTCCCTCTTTTTGAAAACCAATTTTGGTTAGTAAATTATTAGATGCTTCATTGTCAATAAATACCACAGCACCTATACGAGTTAAATCCATAACATCAAAGCCATATGAAAGAACTTTAGATATTGCTTCTGAAGTATATCCTTTTCTCCACTGATCTGGATGGATTTCATATCCTATTTCTGCTCTTTTATGTTTAGGCAACCAAGCATTAAAGCCAATCGTTCCAATTATACCTTTGGTCTCTTTTCTTTCAATCCCCCAACGTATGCCTCTTTTTTCATCGTAGTTTTTTGAAAAGAAAGCCACGAACTTCTCTGCCTGTTCTATACTCTGTAATGTATCTTGTCCGTAATAACGTGTTACATTGTGGTTAGAAAAACAAGCAAAAATACCTTCTGCATCCTCTTTTGTTATTTCTCTTAGTATTAGTCTTTCTGTCTCTAATATTGGAAACATTAATAACTCTCCCTTGGTATTCTTTCTTATGTATCTTATTACACATAATACCATATATTCCATCGGGTTCCTTAATAAACTAAACTGCCCCTATAGTTCATTAAGCAAAGAGGCCAACAAATGGCAGTTCCGGGCAGTAAAAACTGGCTAACCTTATAATACGAACGCACCCGTTAGTTCATTCGGGTTTGTTGGGTTGACACAAACTGTGAGGTGAAAATTAAGGTAAAAAGGACACAAAAGATTACTCTAAATATATTGTGTTTAATGATGTCGGTATTGTTTTATGTAGATTGAAATATAGAATAAATATGAACCCTATTTGTTACAAAAAAGTTCACTCTATATTTTTAAGTTGGAGACTACCTTCGTTAATTATAAATTACTATAATTTGTCTTACTTATTATATTATTATTTAATACTTAATATTAAATACATTTCATTGTATGTTTAAACGTGGTTTTAAAGAAATAGAAGAGGGAAGATATGAAAAAAATAAATGATCAACTATTGATAGACTCATACCTTAAAGCAATTGAATTAGACTTAGAAAAAAAAATCATCCTCGTTCTAGAAGAGGAATTGAAGAAAAGAGGTCTACCCCTTTCGATCAAAAAGATAGGAGTAACTAATTAGTATATGCTTGAAACTGTAATTCTTTGCTTTCTTTTTTTTCTAATTCTTGTTCCTCATTAGTTAATTCTCTGTATAAGACTTAAAACTAACTAACTCTCAAAGATTGACTTTTAAGTGTCCAAAATATTGACTCAAATCCACTTTTAGAATTAATTAAATCTCTTACCTGAATTTCGACTAAACTTTCATTTGTCCTTTATGAACTAAACTGTATACGGATTGATACGCAAATACCATTGTTGAAGGAGACTTCAATGTATATATAATATTCGTTAAGGAGTGATGAAAGATGAAAAGCGTAACAGTAGATAAGTTAAAATTCAAGAAACAATTATCGGTGATTGAACAAATCACACTGAAAGATTTTCTGTATACCTGGGTAGGCAGCTCAAGCAAGGGATTTGATGATTTTTTTCACCTTGAGTACACGGTAGATGTATTTGCCAAAATGGAAAAAACGACGAATGACACCAATTTGTGGATTTCTGATGATGATTATTTCAGATACATAACATTGACGGAACATAATCAAATTGTGATAGGTGTTTTAGATAAGAATTCAGAATTAAAACATAGAATACTTCCATTAGATAAGATTAAATGATTACATAATTAATAAAGAAGGAGCTAGCTAGACATGAACATAAAAAAATATCTAGGAATCACATTTCTATTGGTTACACTATTATTTTCTGGATCTATCACTGCAATCCATAGCTCAGCAAATAGTAATCTAAAAGAAGAGAAAGTAGAAGCAACATCAACAAATCCAAAGTTAAACAATGTGAAAATTATAGCTACTGGTGGAACGATTGCAGGTTCTGCCACATCAAATACTGACACAACTGGTTATCAACCAGGTGCACTTGGTGTTGAAACACTAATTAAAGCAGTTCCTGAATTAAAACAAGTAGCAAATGTGAGTGGAGAACAAATCGCCAATATTGGCAGTAACAATATGGATAATAAAACCTTATTAAAGTTGGCGAAACGAATTAATGATTTATTAAAATCTAAAGACGTTGATGGAATTGTCGTAACACATGGTACAGATACCTTAGAAGAAACTGCTTATTTTCTGAATCTGGTCGTAAAAAGCAATAAACCTGTCGTGATTGTTGGATCAATGAGACCGGCTACAGCTATAAGTGCAGATGGACCTTTAAACTTATATAATGCTGTAAAAATCGCTGCTAGTAAAGATGCTAAGAACAAAGGTGTTTTAATCTCATTAAATGACCGGATAGGTTCTGCACGCTATATAACAAAAACCAATACTACCATGACAGATACATTCCAATCTGAGGAACAAGGCTATTTAGGAGCAATCGCAGGTAATAAAATATTTTTCTACAATGAACCCACTCGTAAACATACAATCAAATCGGTGTTTGATGTATCAAAACTAGATAAACTTCCTCAAGTGGACATTATTTATAGCTATCAAAATGATAGTAGATATTTTTACGATGCAGCTGTGAAAGCAGGAGCTAAAGGAATCATAATAGCAGGTGAAGGAAACGGCTTAACTTCTGATACTGCTTTTGAGGGTGCTAAAGACGCTGTCAAAAAAGGCGTGATTATTACTCGCTCTAGCCGTGTAGGAAATGGTATTGTTACGAGAGAAAAGATTGACGATGAAAATAACTTTGTTACAGCGGACTCACTTAATCCTCAAAAAGCACGTATTTTGACGATGCTTGCATTAACAAAAACAGATGATCCAAAAGAAATTCAGCAATTTTTCAACGAATATTAATCATTAAAATTAGAATTTCTTGATTAACTAAAAGTGAATGAAATTTTAAGCATACGATGGTATGAATCACCAACGTATGCTTTTATTTATTTTTGCATTAAGTTGAACTAAATTGTCCCAGTTGCATAAAGAAAAAGCTGCCTTAAAAGCTTAGATTTTCAGCTAACGCACCCATTAGCAAAAAATCTCTTTACTTAATATTCCTAATATAATCATCCGTTATATTATAAGTATTTATCTGATCCTTATTTCCTCGATTTTTCATATAGTGGAAGAGATAGCATAAAATAATAAAAGGTACTCCACAATACAGAGCAATTCTTTGGCTCGCATCAAAAGCAAGACCTATACAAGAAGCAAGACACAAAACACAAGCAGCAATGGGTACAAAAGGATAAAGTGGTGTACGGAATTTTAAATTTTTAATATCTCCACCCATTTTCAAAAAATGTTTACGGAACATGTATTGTGATAAAACAATCCCTATCCAAACTACTACTACTGCAAATCCTGATATTGCCACAAGTACTACATAAACTGTATCAGGTGCAAATACACTAGATAATAGAGATAAACAAGCTACTGCCATACTTATAACTAAAGCATTCAATGGTACTCCATTTGACGTTATCTTTCCAAAAAATGAACTTATCATTTTCTCATTTGAAAGAGACCATAACATACGAGTAGATGCATATAGACCAGAGTTCGCTACAGAGAGTAAAGCTGTAATAATAACAAAGTTCATAATATCAGCTGCATAAGGAATTCCGATGTTGTCAAAAACCATCACAAATGGACTTTCAATGACTCCTGCTTCTTCCCAAGAGATTAAACCAGATAACACAAAAATTGCACCAACAAAGAAAAACATTGTTCGCCAAATTACATTTCTAATAGATCTAGGAACGTCTTTTTCTGGGTTTTCACTTTCTCCAGCAGCAATGCCAATAAGTTCTGTTCCTGAAAAGGCAAAATTAACGGAAATCATGGCCATAAAAACTGGAAGCAGGCCATTTGGGAAAAGACTCCCATCTGCAGTGAAATTAGAAAGCATGGGGGCAGAGGCCCTATCATCCATTGGAATAAATCCAAGCATTGCAGATCCTCCAAGTACAATAAATAAGATAATAGTAATTATTTTAATACCTGAAAACCAAAATTCGGTTTCTGCAAATATTTTTACTGAAAAGGAATTAAGTAAAAATATTAGAAGCGCAAAGACGGCGCTCCACATCCAAACAGAAGTGTGAGGAAACCACCTCTGCATCAACAGTCCAGAGGCGGTAAATTCGGAACCTACCGTTACCACCCAAGTAAGCCAGTACATTAAACCAATAGTAAATCCAGTTGCAGGACCGATAAATTTGGTAGCGTAAGTTTGAAATGAACCTGTTACTGGCATAGCAACAGTTAGTTCGCCCAGGCATAACATGACAAGGTACATGATTAATCCGCCTACTAAGTAAGCGAGAATCGTACCTCCTGGTCCAGCTTGGCTAATTGTATATCCACTGCTCAGAAAAAGACCCGTTCCAATTACACCACCTAGCGAAATCATGAACAAATGCCTGCTTTTCATTGAACGTTTCAACTGGTTTTCATTGGTATTATTTGTGTTTGGCATCTAGTCTCCTCCTCGTTATTTACTACTCTGCAAGTACTTATTTTAATAGATAGCAATATACAAAGGTTACATTCTTACAGAAAAATCAGAATATTTAATATAAAGACTGACCTGCACAGGTCAGCCCTTATGTGATCATATTGTTTTATTAACTTTAAAACAAACAACTTTTGGTTCAGTCATTTCTTGAAGCGCAAACTTAATTCCCTCGCGACCTAAACCAGAACCTTTTACACCTCCGAAAGGCATCGCATCAATGCGATAATCTGAGCTATCATTTACCATAACCCCACCTACATCAAGTTTACGTATGGCTCTAAATGCCTTATCTAAATCACGAGTGAATATACCTGCTTGCAATCCGAAATCTACACGATTAGATTGGGAAATAGCCGTATCAAGGTCAGGAACATTATAAATGGTAACAACTGGGCCAAAAACCTCTTCCGTTGCCAATTTACAATCTTCTGGTACATTAACTAAAACAGTAGGTTGATAAAAAGATCCTTCCCGTTTTCCACCACAAAGCAACTTTGCACCTTTCTCAACAGCTTCATTTACCCATCTTTCAACACGTTTTGCTTCTATTTCGGAGATCATTGGTCCCATATCTGTTTCTTCTAATAATTTATCACCTACTCGATATTGTTGAGTACGATCAATAAATTTACCAATAAAGTCATGATAAATACCTTCTTGAACATATATTCTCTGTACCCCTAAACAATTTTGTCCAGCTGCCCAAAATGCTCCAGAAACAGTTGATTTCACAGCTTCTTCTAAATCGGCATCTTTCAATACAATAACGGGTGAGTTTGATCCAAGCTCCATACATATCTTTTTCAAGCCTGCTTTTTGAATAATTGCTTTGCCAGTGGCAAGTCCTCCTGTAAAAGAAATCATTCGTATAGCTGAATGAGTAATTAGGCTATCTCCCATGTCACCTGGATGACCGGTAATGACGGATAAAACTTTCGGTGGCAAACCGGCTTTTTCAAAAGCTTCTGCCAATAAGAGAGCACTTAATGGTGTTACAGTTGCTGGTTTCACAATAATAGCGTTCCCAGCAGCAATGGCAGGACCCACTTTATGTGCAACAAGATTCAATGGATCGTTAAAAGGTGTTATAGCTACAATAATTCCAATAGGAAAACGATAATAGTAACCTATGCGATCTTCGCTTCCTGGCATTTGATCAAACGGAATGGTTTCTCCATTCATTCTCCTTGCTTCTTCAGCACTTATACGAAGTGTTTCAATACAACGTAGTACTTCTTTCCTTGCTTCTTTAATTGTTTTACTTCCCTCACGAGCAATGGTAGTTGCATATCTTTCCTTATTTTCAAAGATCCAGTCCGCAGCACGATGAAGAATAGCAATTCTTTCATGTGTTGGCATATCTGCTGCTATTTTTACTCCTTTTTTTGCTTCTTCAATAGTATAAATGACGTCTTTTTCATTAGCAGCAGGAACTGTTGTGATTAAACTATGATCTTGTGGATCCAAGACTTCAATGCTTTTATCACGAGATACCCATTCCCCAGCAAGAAACATCTTATTTTTATTTATTAAATTGTCAGTAAACATCATACAAAATCACCTCATGATAAGTAATTTTTAACTTATAACTTTAAGAATGAAATGAATTATAATTGATCACGGTTAATGTTGATTAAATCAATAAGAATCGAGAATCCTGTTTCTTTCCGTCCAGCTCCCGCTCCAATCAGGGTAATTGGGCCAGCTAAATCACAATCATAAGTAATAGCATTTTGTGCACCTAAAACTCCAGCTAGAGGATCTGTAAGAGGGATAGCTTCAGGTCCTACCTTTGCAATGGCTTTATCGCCAGCCTTTATACATTTAGCAATTAACTTCCATCTCTTACCTTCTGATTTTGCCCACTCAATGTCCTTTTCCGTAAGATGACTAATCCCTTCACATTCTACTTCTTCTCGTTTCATTGGAATGCCCATTACAATGTTAGCAAGAATGGTAGCTTTATATTGAGCATCGTATCCCTCAACGTCGCTAGTCGGATCTGCCTCTGCATAACCAAGAGCTTGGGCCTCTGACAATGCATCTTGATAACTCAATCCTTCTTCCATTTTAGTTAGGATATAATTGGTTGTTCCATTTAAAATCCCTCGTATTTCAAAAATGCTGTTCCCTGCCAATGAACTCAGAGGCATTCTTAATGCTGGGGTTCCACTCATAACTGTTCCTTCAAAGCCCCAACGAACATCATTTTTTTTTGCTAATTCAGCTAACTCTTGATAAGCAAGAGAAACCGGACCTTTATTACTCATTACTACGTTCTTTTTGCTTTCAAATGCTGCTTTACAATGATCAATGGCAGGTTGTCCTGTTTTAACATCAGTAAAGGTAATTTCAACAACTGTGTCTGCATTACTCTCACGTATTGTTTGAAAACTATCCCACCCCCTTACCAAGCTAGGGGTTTCAGGGTAACTATCTAATTTTCCTATTTCCTTTACAGCTTGTAACGCTAAAGAAAGATCCAACCCCTTAGGATCATAAAGTGAACCTTTCATAACATCAGAGATAGCAACGATTTTTGGATCAAAGTTAAACCCACTACGTAGTGACTCACTTTTATCTTGTAAAATTTCAGCTAACCCTTGACCAACTACACCAAATCCAAGTAATGCTATCTTATGTGTCATATTTCAATACCTCTTCCGTTAGAAATATTTTATGCTCTCAATTACAGCTAACAGGGTAATTGGATTCTAAGTAAGAAAATGCTTGCTCTAAATCTGCTATAAGATCTTCTGTATCCTCGATACCTACAGAGATACGAACTAAACCTTCTGGGATACCAAGGGCTTTACGCTCTTCAATAGTACATTCAACATGGCTAGTCGTTCTCGCAGGCCCATATATAGTTTCAACGGCTCCAAGGTTTCCAGCTTTGTTTGCATATTTTAATTTTGATAATAAAATTTTGATAGCTTTCATTTCATCTTTTAATACAAAACTTAATATCCCACCGAAACCTCTCATTTGTTTCTTTGCGATATCATGATGTGGATGCGCTTCCAATCCCGGGTAATAAACTGCGTCGACTAGCTTTTTCTTTTGAAGATACTTTGCAATTTCCATTGCACTTTTTTCTTGTTGCCGTACACGAAGCTTTAACGTTTTCATCCCTCTTAAAATAAGGTAGGCTGACCACGGGTCCATAGTTGCTCCATTAATTTCACGAAAATGATAGACCTTTTTCATTAATTTTTTAGAGCCACATACTATGCCACCTAATGCATCTGCATGTCCACTTAGAAATTTAGTTGCACTATGGACTACAATATCAACTCCTAATTGAAGAGGATTTTGATTAATTGGAGTAGCAAACGTATTATCTATGATAACTAATGCCCCCACTGATTTTCCGACTCTCGCTATCCTCTCAATATCAGTAACTTTCATGGTAGGGTTAGTGGGAGACTCTAAATATAGCACTTTACACCCTTTGACCACTTCGGCTTCAATTTCGTTATGGTTTCCGGTATTACATAATGTCACATCGACATCCAGATTGGGCAAGAATTCAGTAAAAATTTTATTGGTTCCTCCATAAGTATCTTTAACGGATACAACCCGATCCCCCGGTCTTAGAAATGTATATAATGTACTACTAATAGCAGCCATTCCTGAAGAAAAACCTACAGCTTCCTCAGCCCCCTCGAGTATCCTCAATTTTTCTTCCAGGGCTTGAACAGTCGGATTCGCCATTCGATTATAGGTATAACCAGGTTTATTTCCAAGGGCAACTTCTTGCCATTCGTCTACGTCATCGTAATTGTAGGCTACACTAAGAACTACAGGAACTTGGGTTGCATTATAAGCAAGAGATTCTTTTTCTCCTGCCCATACCGCTTTTGTTCCATCTTGCACATCTTTAAAGTTATTCTCACTCATATTTTTCCACCTCTAATCTTATAACTTTGTAACAATGGTCTTATTGAAACTTGAATTTTATTTTGTATATAATATATTGTATATTTTATACTCCAAAAAAAATCCTCCTTCCATATTTCAGTTTTACCAATGTTTTCTTGGGTTTATTTCTTAATTTAAGGTATCCAAATAGTTTAAAAATCTTAAAACAAAAACACACAATATACTTTATATTGTATATTGTATATAGTACAGAATAATCTGAAAATATTTTACATACCGAATTATACAATTAACTTATCTATTTTTCAACGCTTTATTATTAAAAATTCTTTAAACCACCTTTTTTTAAGGCTATGTACTATATCAACTTGAATCACTTAAAACAAAAATTTATAAATAAATATGGATTAGGAGTCGTTTTATACCTTAAATATAATAAATAATAGAGATATTGAAGTCTTTAAAAGAAGGTGCTAATATAAAAGACAAGAATTTCTAATTATATATTGTATACTATATAATATTAATTTTTGCCTTAGGAGGAAACGCTATCAAAAATAAATATCAATCATTAAAAGATCTCGTATATGATTATATAACTGAAAGAATTCAGAACGGAACCTTACTTCCTAAGCATAAGATAAATGAATCGGTATTATGCGAAAAATTGGGAGTAAGTAGAACTCCTGTAAGGGAAGCTTTGATACAACTAGCTTCAGACAATTTGCTCGAGTATCTTCCTAGAAAAGGATTTATTGTAAAAGAACTTGATACCAAGAAAAAGCTAGATGTTTTTCGAATTGTTAGTGTATTGGATTCTTTAGCAGCCTCTTTATCTTTAGAACATATCACAGAAAGTGATATTGAACGTATGGAAGATTTGGTTAAGAAAATTGAATTTTCAATTTCAACAAAAAATTATTTAGATTATCAAAAATACCAAAATCAATTCCATAAAGTATATATTGATAAATGCAATAATCCTACATTAATAGATCTTCTTGATTCTTTACAAAATAGTTTTGTTAGACAAATTTATTTAAGCAATAATGAAGAAAAGCTTTTTGCCGTATTAGAGGAAATGAATGAAGATCATAAAGAAATTACTAATTATTTCAAAAAAAGAGATAAAGAGAATTTAGAGCAACTCATTAAGAATAAACATTGGGAAATAACTCATATAGATATGATATAGTTCATAACATAAGCTATCTTATAGGAAATACAAAACCCATAGTCTGTCTAAATCCATGGGCCATCAAGAAGATTGCCACCCATCATCCAGAATCGGATTGGTGGGTGGGAGTCGATAATCCCGTTATCTTACTCCACCTCCATATATCTTTAGAGACGTTTACATTGCATAATAGTTCCAGCCTTTAAAACTAAATTGCCCCGATAGTTCCATAAAGAAATAGCTGCATTAAAGACAGCTCTGATCCTCAGCTAACGCATCGGTTAGTTCTATAAGAAAAGCGAAACTTCTTCAAGAATCGCGCCCTTTTCTTGAAGAACTAAAATCATAAATAAGAGTTTCGAAATGGAACAGCCATTCTTCAAGATAGCTAATCCGGTAAAATAGATCATAGTAGGGTTCTCTCTCGGTGTCGCTAAAAAAGACCCGTTCCTCATCATTTGCAGGAACGATATCATTGATGATCGTCAAGATATCCAAGAAACTAACTTTTGATAAAACCTGTTTTAAATAAAGCATACCATTCTTTTAGTTCTTTACCTTCCAAAACATCCAATTTACTTAAAATATCTCTTGAAAATTCTAGTGCTCCACTTCCATTAGCTGTGATTAGACAGGCATCACTAACAGATTGTGCTTCTATATATTTTTCATCGCCTCGATAATTAGGTGCACCTTCTTTTAAATAAGGCAATGAATTACCTGTATGTTTATGATGATCAAGAAATCCGTGATTCCCTAAAAAGGTAGTTGCATCACAAATTGCTGCAACCGGGATATCCTTTCCAAAACAAAAATCCACAAGCTTCTTTGCCTGATGATTTTTTTCTTCTCTCCATCCAGTTCCGCCAGGAATAATCAACATCACAAATTCCAATTTAAAAGAAAAGTCTTGTAAGCTATAATCCGGAAGTACAGTCAATCCACCCATTGAAATTTTCGGATCCTTGTCAATCGCAATTGTCTGAACTTGAAATCCCGTCCCTGGTTTATTTAACTCTGCAGTCACATAACTTGCTTCCCAATCTGAAAAACCATCTGTAATAAAAACTAACACTTTTTTCATTTGTATGTCCTCCCTATTTCTTGATAAATGTATCCAACACACCATAAAAAACATCACTGCATATTCCGTCAGTTAAGTTTTTAAATGTTTCAAAATAATACTGATATGTTCTCACTTCGAAATCATGCAACCGTTAGTTCATTAAGAAAAGCGATTACGTGAATATCTAATCTCTAACCTGAAAAATGATTATTTTGATTATTGCTCTCATAAATTCTTGAATTACTTTCCCCAAGGATAGTATCCGTCACCTATATAAGTGAATCAATATTTTTCATAGTATGCAATGTGGTCAGTACGAAGGAAAACTTTATTGAATCCTGCTTTTTCGGCATCAGCTTTAGCACGTAAAAGTAGCTCTTTACCTTAAGACCTACCACGCTAGCTACTTTCAATATAGAGAGCACATATCCAAGGCCATATATCCAGACGACTAATAAAATCAATGCTAATAAGACCTGCGCAGTCAATAATTTCACCAGAACCCTTCATTAAATACCAGATAGGGAACGGACTATCTGTTGTTATGCTGTGGTTATACAGTCCTCATATACTTTCATATTGGTTTCGTTTGGCCATTTGCACTGAAAATATTTTATTGCTTTTCTACTGGAATCGAGCTACACCCGTTCATTAAATTAATATTGGTTCGTGTGGTATCAATATTCGTAGTTGCTCTGGGTGCCGTATGGATAAATCGAGTCCGATAACAGCACAGAGCTGCTTCCAAATACGTACCGGTTCATCAGTCAATTTAGCTAGCAGACGGTGAACGCCGTCGCTATGTGTCTTCACACGGTAATTCTCAGTTTGATGGAAGAGACTAATGCGGGAATGTCCACGGCGATCGTATGTAACCACTGTGTACCGGTTAGCAAGATTATAGCGGCTAATTAGAATTTATCTGCGTCTCCACCTCCACCATGCATTATCAAAAATAGAGGATCAGAGCCACGCACTTCATAATAGAGTATCGCCCCAGACACCGCCAATGTCCCATTCCTGATTCCAAGCATTTATAACTCCCCCCTCCTTTTTTTCTATTTCCCCTAAGACATTACCTATATAACGATGTTGTAAATCTATATATTCTTGGGTAACATTTATAATTCCTTCTTTAACTTACCGCCCGATAGTTTCAAAGTCTGCCTCTGCATCCAGGGAATTAAAGAAAAACACTTGATCTAAGTGTGTAACTCACTCTTTCTCCTCTGTTAAGGAATCAAAAAGTTAAATGGTCATACTTCATTACTCTTAATCATAAGGAACAAGGAGAACATTTATTAGGGGGGTGTCTTTATGAGAACTAGTTATAGAAGATGGACAGAGTTTCCTTACCCAGGGGAAAGTCTCCCGCCTAAAGGTTCTCCAGAGGCAGGAAATTGGCCAATGTTTTTTATTTCAAGGGGAAGAGACAATGATTTCCTGGACCCCTTTCATCAACGAATCAGTTGGCGAGTTAAAAATCCACTTGATATTGAATGGGAAACAGAGTTATTCATTGTAGAAGAGACATTAAAATCATTGACTTCCCAGCAAATACGGATCGCACAATATTGGGGAACAGGTGAATTAACGGCGAAAATTACCACTCTAATTTTCAATTTAGCTGAAAAGTATATGCTGGGTTCCCCGAATGTTGCAAGGGTTCAGAGTTATTTCCACGCGGCTATGAATGATACCTTTGTTATCACGTGGTTTTTAAAATATTATTGGGATGTTGCACGTCCAAATCAATATGGCAGAAATCTGTCTACTGTGCTGTTTACCCCTCGTTTTCCAGCTTATCCTTCTGCACACGCAACAGTGGCAGGCTGTGCAGAGACAGTATTAAGTTATTTCTTCCCCCAAGAATCTACAGAATTAAAAAAAATAATGGAAGAAAGCGCTCAATCTCGTTTGTACGCTGGGGTACATTTTAATATGGATAATAAGGAAGGTTTAAGTTTAGGCAGACAAATTGGAGAGGTAGTTGTAAGCTTTTTAAGGGCACAAAATCTAAATACGCTTCAATAATATTTTGGGTTCAGGTTGTGCTAACCTGAACCTTTATTTAAATAAAGAAAGAACTGCATAAAGTCAGCTCCGACCTTTAGCTAAAGTACCTGTTAAAGGACCAAGACTGTATTAAACCGTACCCTATGTAAAGGACATTTGGATGGTCAACACTAAATCAAATATGTAATATCAGTAAGTAATACTTTTCCTGGAATTGCTTGTTTAAACTCTCGGTTTAATAAGTTCGGCAGAATGGTGTGTTCTTGAGTGGCTTTCAACATCTTCTGATAAGGGTTGGTTCTTCTAATAGGACAAACAATCTTGTATTTCCTCATAATCCTTCGGATTCGCTTCAAGTTATATGTAATTCGAAACTGTCACCCATTTTTTTCATTATACATAAAAGTACCCTATAGGGCAGACCTTTTTAAGTGTCCACTCTATAGTAGTGCAGTTTAAATATCTGGCTGACCTTATAATACGAAAGGGCGGATTAGCTTCATAATGAACAAGTGATTTATCTATTCATCATATATGGTAATAATCAATTTATTCCAATAATACCCCTAATTTTATTCTAAAAGTAATGTTAGCATAGATTTCAAATAGTTCAATCGTCCTCATATAAATCATCGACTTTCATATCTAATATCTTGGCTACTTTAAACCCCTTATGAATTTTAGGATGATTTCCCATATTTGTCCATTACATTTATCGGAAGCCCCCATTTGGAACCATTTGAATTCTTGTTTAGGTAAAATCCGTATTAGAAAAATTTTTTCTATGTTAATTACAGTTATATGGACAAACAGCCACGCAATATTAAAAAACAAAAATATATTATTCTAAAGGAGTGAATTATATGTCATCTAATTCCAATTTTCGTTGTCCACGATGTTTCAATAGGATTTGCTGTTGTCCCCCTGTTCATCAAGCGTTCAAAGGAGATAAAGGAGATAAAGGATTTCCAGGAGCACCAGGACCCCGAGGCCCTCAAGGACCTCCTGGTCCCCCAGGGGCACCAGGGGCACCAGGGGTTCCTGGCGCAGGTGCGATCATTCCATTCGCATCCGGCATTACTCCTGCAGAATTAACTATTCTTGCAGGTGGACTCGTTGGCACTTCAAGTGCTATTGGGTTTGGAACTGCTATTCCTGGTCTTACTATTCTTGGAGCCACAATAGACCTAACGGGACTTCTTAATGAGGCATTTACGGTTCCGCGTGCTGGAACCATTACCTCGATAGCTGCAACCTTCAGCACTACAGTTGGATTAACTATTCCTGTTGGTACAGCAACGATTACAGCACAATTATTCCGAGCACCGGCAGGAAGTAACATTTTCACTGTAATTCCAGGTGCTACTGTAGTATTAGCTCCACCTCTCACAGGTTTAGTTATTCCTCCTGGTACTATTAGTCAAGGGATTACTGCAGGATTGGCAATACCAGTAAGTCCTGGAGAGCGTCTAATGATGGTTTTCTCTGTAGTAGGCACTGGAATTACTCTCGCTACTGCCGTGGCTGGTGCTGCCAGTGCGGGTGTTGCAATCAGTTAATTTCCCTCCAATTTCCATTTGTCGACACCCCCGTTGTAACAGCCTTAATCTTGTCGGTAATGGTTTTACTCACATGATTTAAAAGATGCTGTAAAAGTAAATATAGGGATTTCGTTTAGAATAAAATAATAAAGGCCTTCTCTTTTTAGAGAAGGCTTTGTTAATCAGATTAAAAACTAACATTTACGTTGCTTATGGCGCAGTATTAAAAAAATTAGTTGTAGGAGTATTCGTAGTTTCACAACGACGTTCATTTACGTCGCAAATACCACCATGTGAATCCACAATAACTGGTCGAATAACCGTAATTGTAGTGCGTAGTACAACCTTGACTAAAATGGCATCTGTAGTAATAACACCTGTACCGCTGACGAATGGAGTTCCTGCTTGAGCAAAGATTCCTTCTACTACTAGTGGGGGTTCTACTACTGTATCCTCAGGGCAAGCACCTGGAAAATCTGTATGCTCCTGGAATGGTAAACTCGTTGTAAGTGTGGCTGTTGCAGGAGTTGTTGATCCTGGTGCCAAAAATGTTACCGTAATCGTTACAGGAATAAGCCCGATGTTAACGACTTTGTCCCTTATGATTGTCGTGTTACGTGTAACACCAGCTAGATTCGGTAAAACAGATACCGAAACAATAGTGGAACCAGCTGGAATTGCTGGAGTAAACGCGGTAAAAGGAAATGTTGCTTCTGCAGCCTTTTGTACCGCTTTTGAGCCTACAACTGAATTAACTAGGACACAGTCGCTGTTTAATGGTGAAGCGAGTTCGCGGGCTGCAGCTTTAAAATCGCATTTGCAAGCAGAATCGCAAGACCCACAGGTCTTACATGGACTTTCCTGTTCAATTCTTGATTTTTTGCCAAAACAGTCGCTGTCATTAAAACAGACAGTACCCCAGTGGCTGTTTAATGGGTTTTGATTACCTAAATTCCCCACAAAATCACAATCCTTTCTTGTAACATTTTTTTGAAAATGAAATGGAGTTTAGTCTCGAACCTAACTAAAGTACTACAAAAAATTAATTTCGGAGTAGTAATTACAATGTATTAATAAAATAAATGATTTGCTTGGGCTATTACTTATTTATCTAGACTGACTATAAAAATTATAGGCAATTAAGTAATATGCCATAAGGTGTCTTCAGCGGGCTATATATTGCCCCCAGCAAATAAAACCGAACTTTTTACAGTTCGGCATAAATGTAATGAGAAGTATTTAGTGAGCACTTCGCATTCCTGAAAGGCACTTAATGTTTTCAATACGTTATTTGTATCGTTCGATAATACCAATATAGCGTAAGGTGATTGAAGGATCGGAATGATGTAAAATCCCTTGCAACATGGCACGATCCTTCGTGGCTTTTTGTAAAACCAATAGCCACACGTTTTCCGTAAGGTATGGTTGCCGACATGTTCGCCAACGAACTCTGCTACCTTATTTAAATGCAGATAGGCTTGAGTAGGGTTATGTGGCGTTCTTCTTTCCTGGGGAATAGGGATACCCTGGACCTTTTGAGCATGGATAGATCTCTTGGAAGATTCGCGATATACATGTCGCGGATTTTTTTGCGTTCCTTGACTAGAAAAATATTGTTTTGTTTGCCTTTTAGATCTAGGATTTGTCGTGTGGCCAAACGGAGATGGCCCCCGGTACGATGGCGGTTTTAACATCTACAATAAACAGATGTAACTATCCCAAGAATGGCACTTCAGCGCCCATTGTTCGGAGCGAGAACAGTCATTAAATTCACTACGTTTCTAAACAATATATTTTTGCCTTTTAATATTGCTTGAATGTTTGTCCATATATTTGAACTAAATAGAAAATAAAACTTTTACTAGTTTTCCGATATTGTTCCAGTATTAAGTTTCTCCTTGGGTAAATTGTTGGGAAGTTTCCGCAATTATCCACTTCATTTAAATAACTTGGAATTGCCCACCAAATAAAAAACCCCTGACACCAAAGGTGCCAAGGGTTTGAGATATTAATACATTGACATATATTGTTCGCGTTCCCATGGGTGAAATTGTGTTCTAAACATGCTCTTACCTTTAATATAGTGTCAAACTTTCACAAAAACGCCTATTTATAAGCATTAACTAAAATTCATTTATCATAATAACTCATAATAACTCAAGCATTATCGGGCATTTATCGGGTGTGATTTTCAGGCAGGATTTTAGTGCATTATGCTTTTTAATAAACAAAATAAAAGAGCACAGCGTGTTTAAGTCGTGTTGGTAGCACTTCTTAAACTGTCCGCCTCCTCTGAATAGGCAATCACTTGCTGTACCCTTAGGTATAGTTTTATACATTATGGGTTATACGCAACGGTTTTCCAATCAATGGTGAATCGTTGCTTTTTTGTTTCCTAAAGGAGACTTTATTAATGAAGAAACGTATCTATATATTCGCAAATGAAGAAGCATATAACAACCTATCCTCCTTCACAGATATAGAAGAATTAAATAAAACGGTACGAGTATACAGAGACACCATTCGTACGGATATTAAGCGTGCAGATGTACAATCAAGATTTATTATATTGTTGGAACTTTTGAAGCGTCACAGCTGCAAGCAAATTGGTGTGAGCTACATGTGTAAGAACACAATTGCATCCAAACTTGAAGTTTCTCATAAAACAGTTCAACGTTTAATGAAGAAACTTGAAGACCTTGGCATGATCCACCAGGTACCAATGAAGCGTAAAAAGGATATGATGCAAACAGCCAACGCTATCCTTATTCAACCTGTGAATGATGAAATGTCCGGCAAGGCCCCTGTGAAAGAGTCCAAGAAGTGTCCGACCATTAAAACAACTACTTCTTTCTTAAAACAAAATATTAAAAACAATAAACGTAAAGCCATTGCTCAATTCTCTCATGTGGATAGTTCTCTAGAAAACTCTTTAACACAAGCGAACTTTGTAGCGCATTGGGTTCCAGTTGTATTTAGTAATCTGGTAAGTTCTTTCTACGAAAAAGCTGAAACAATACAGGAATTTTGGAAGGTAATTAAACAGTGTAATAGAGTGGTTGATTATTCTACTAACAAAAGAGCATTTACAGGTAAACAGGAAATAGAAATCGGAACCAAAGCATTTAAAGAATTTGCTATGAAGGTTAAGAGTGGCGTTAAGATGCATAAAGGACAGTTTGCTTATTTTAATGGAATTGTGAACAAGCTTATGAATGAGCTTTACTTTGATGAAGAGTTTATGGACAACTTTAATTAACCTAAGTGTAAGTCTTTCTTACTTGTGGATAATCTTTTCTTTTATCCAAAATTCGTCATAGTTTATTAAGGGCTACAGAAGCAAATTTTTGAGTTCAACATTAAGTTACCATGGGGAATAATTGGTGGATTATTAGGGATTATCGGGCTAATTGTAGGTATTTATTATGCAATCTATTATGAAAAAAAACCGAAGTTAGTTTCCAGATTGTAAACGAATCAGATATTTATGTACGTAAACCCCTTAAAGATTTAGACATTTTCTTTGAGAATAAAGATATACAAAAGGCTAATTTAAACTTAAAAGTAATTAGGCTTAAAATTATTAATACAGGTCAGCAGTGGAAAGATTATTGAAATTCGACCAACTAAAATCAATTCAAATTACCTTGAAGATAATATAAATCCTGTTGTCGATGGTGATTTAGTCAAATTGGAGAAAATTATTTTAGAAAAAGAGAAATACGTTTCTTTTGAGATTTTAGTTTTACATAATAAAAATTCCCCTCCAAGTATTATTCCTGTTGGTAAAATTGCAGGTATAAATGATTTTGTTATCACTGATCTATAAATTTACAATATTTTCCCCTCGTTAAGAATTACTTTAACTAACTAAAGTAATGAGGTTAAAAAAACACGTATAAAGGACGGTTATGTAAAAAAAGGAAAACTAGTATATTTCAGTTCCCCCTTTACTCTTACTATCGTTTTTCTTAGGTCTATACAGTCGATTTATTATTTAACCAACACCAATATTTGATTAGGTCCCGTACGTTTCATTACTCTATACCCTTGATCCGCAGCAGTAGCAATTCCTTCGTTATTTGGTTTACAGTAGCCATTTACCTGGGCAGTTCCATCATCACGAACCAGCAGTTTTCCAACAATACCAACTGCTACCCATTCAGGTCTCTCAAGCCGGGAGCTGCATGGGTTTTCCGGATCCCACTCAGGATTTATTTTCTTTCTCATCTCGGTACGCTCTTCTACGAGGATATTCCCTTCATGATCTGTAACCGCAGGGATAGTAACCTCTTCGAATATAGGTCGATTCCATTCGTCAAATAGATATTTACTGCAAGCCGGTTCTTCCGTACCTGCCAGTATTCCTGGATTGGAGCTGGTAATCCCTAAAATATAGTCGTCATTTGCATTAGATTTTCTGACTTTTTCACCATCTAAAGTTACAAAATAACCGACATCAATCGGCTGACCGTCCAGCGTTTCAAACATTTCGGCAAAGTCACAAGCGAATGCACCGGGAATGAAAGCATCAGCGGATACTGCCCCTTCGAAACAACCATCTCCATTACTGAAAAGAGATATCACACGACCTGCAGGATCAAAAGGAAGCAATCCGTTTGCAACAAAGAAAGAATTAGATTGACTTGCGACTCCATTAGTTCCAACGATGAACGCACCAGGGAAACCAGCAGTACTTGTTCCTGATCCTGAGGCGTGAGAAAAAACTCCATTCGCAATTGTATTCGATCCTTCAGCATGGGAGGCAACTCCACTGGCTGTTGTATTCAGTCCTTGCGCATGAGCAGCTTGGTTGGTAGCTGCTGTTTGCAGTCCTTCCGCATGGGCAACAAATCCACTGGCTGTTGTGCTTTGCCCTTCGGCGTGGGAACCAAGACCACTTGCAGTTGTAATCCGTCCTTGGGCATGTGAATCCGCTCCACTTGCTGTTGTACTAAAACCCTCGGCATGAGCGGAGGCGGCGCTAGCTACTGTTTGAAAACCCTCGGCATGAGAAGAAGAGCCACTCGCCGTTGTGCTGCCACCTTCCGCATGAGAAACATCGCCACTCGCAACTGTATTCTGACCTTCCGCATGGGAAAAAGATCCACTCGCAATTGTGCCGCCACCTTCCGCATGAGAAACATCGCCACTCGCAATTGTATTCTGACCTTCCGCATGCGAACTAGGTCCACTCGCTAGGTTAGGAGTAGGGTTACCAAGTGAATCTACACCGCCCCCTTCCACGTGGGAAGCTCTACCACTGGCCGTATTCCCTTCTCCTTCTGCGTGCGCGTTAACACCGCTGATAGTTGTTTGTGTATTCAATCCTTCTGTGTGCGAATTAGCTCCACCTGCTGTTGTATTGTTCCCCTCAGCATGGGATGAATTCCCACTGGCTGTCGTTTCAAACCCTTCTGCATGGGACGCATCCCCATTGGCGTTGGTACTTACTCCTTCCGCATGGGATGAATTCCCACTGGCTGTCGTTTCAAACCCTTCCGTATGAGAAGCGTTCCCATTCGCCGTTGTGCTATTTCCTTCCGCGTGGGACGCATCCCCGTTGGCAATTGTTTGAAACCCTTCCGCGTGGGAAGCCACCCCATTGGCGATTGTTATAAACCCGTCCGTATGAGAAGCGTTCCCATTGGCAGTCGTAGCAGTTCCTTCCGCGTGGGACGCATCCCCGTTGGCGATTGTTTGAAACCCTTCCGTATGAGAAGTGTTCCCATTGGCAATCGTAGCAGTTCCTTCCGCGTGGGACGCATCCCCGTTGGCGATTGCTTGAAACCCTTCCGCATGGGAAGCCACCCCGTTGGCGATTGTTTGAAATCCTTCTGCATGGGAAGCATCCCCGTTGGCAATCGTATTCACCCCTTCTGCTTCTGAGCAAGCTCCAATTGGATTTTGATTACATCCATTAGCCATTATTATTCCTCTCCTTTTATATCAAATGATTAAAAACTCGTTTAGAGTTTGAACTAGTTCGAGCGTTCTCTCTCTTGTAATTAAATTATGTTTTAACCACACATTGGCTTGTACAAATTTCTTGGTGCTACAAGTAAAAAAAAAAAATGGACGTTCGCTGGTTGTTATTTACAGTTACAAGAGTGTCTAAAAGTTATAACTTTTAGACAAGTAAAAATGCCTTAAAACGCAAAATAGAGCGTTCTAAGGCACAAGTATATTCCGATTCTGAAAAGGCTTAGTTCTCTACACTATTTTCCTTATAAGCACAAACAGCTTGTCCAATATATTCATAGAATATGGTATCGAAATGCTCTTTACGAGGGACATTTGACAAAGCTCAAATTTCGCATGTTAGACATTTTAGTAGTAAAGAGAAAAGGAGGTGCAGATAAAATGACTTGTACTATAAAAGGGTTAACTCAACCAATTTGTTTAACTCTTATTTACAATTTAAGTTCTCGCTTACTTGTAGATTCTTTCATTGATTGTGGAAATTGTGAACTAGGAGCTAGTTTAGATCCTGATAATAGAAATCTAACGATTAGAGTACCTCTAACTATTGGAGGTGAAGTTACATTTACTGATAATTTACAATCAGGTTGCGTTACAACA
This sequence comes from Bacillus sp. ISL-78, assembly GCF_018613455.1. Taxonomy (NCBI): domain Bacteria; kingdom Bacillati; phylum Bacillota; class Bacilli; order Caryophanales; family Bacillaceae; genus Bacillus; species Bacillus sp. ISL-78. Next base: position 9,493 of record NZ_JAGGQC010000037.1, on the reverse strand, counting down.
CTTGTGGAATTAACTAAACAATCAAAGAAAAAGGAAAAATGATTACAATACAATTTATAGCAGGAACTACACGTATCTCGACTGAATCCTAAGTTAACAAATAGATGCAAGAGCTAAATCTATGTATACAAAAGGTTTGGCTCTTTTCCTTGTTGCAGGAATGATTTTTAAAAATAGAATAGTAGCTTTCTAAAAGTAATATATTCTAGAGACTTGAAAAAAAACCTCATTTCCTCCTCGAAATAACCCTTCACAATGTCCGGAAGTTAGTCTGGAGTGAAATTACAGAAGTTAACAAACTTTTAGACAAATGAAAAGAGGTTATACATAATGGTGTTTATAGGGATACGGACGTGTAACTAGCATTGATCAATCATTAGATTTACTGGAAGAGTAGTTAAAAGAATATGGCTGTGAGATTTTTCTTGTGGCATTGTGCGTTAAAATGGTTTTTAACTTGGTTATGTAAAACAAGCGTAGAAGCGATAAATGCCTTATTTTCAAAAATCAACATTTCTCTAGCCCGAACTTATTTGGGGAAGGAATTTCTTTCTGTCTTTTATAAGAACAAATGTTCTTATGTAATGGATATAAAGGAGGGATTTTTCTGATGAGTACGATTCGTGATAGAGGGCTAGTTAAATGGCAAGCAGCATTGATTATGCCTGAACATAAAGCTTTAAATAAGAAAATAAATGAGGTTGATTATTTCTTAAATAAAAAACCTATCCTCGATGAATACCAGGTTGAAGAGTTTGAAAACAACATTCATTATGCAATGGAATAACATTTACCTATATGTCTTAGATTGCATAACACGGGAAAGCCTCTTGAAATATACGGACATTGTGTTTACGTACATCCAATCACGAAAGAGCTACGCATTCAGAAGAAAGATAGTTCCTTTGTGTATATTCAGTTTGATGAGATTATTGATGTAATTGTGGAGGATTAAAAATAAATCAAAACTGTGGGCGAACCTTATTAACTAACTCGGTAATGTCATTAATTAGAGGCTGGCGCAAGCATGAAATACATTCAAGAGCGTTTAGGTCATGGCAGTATGCAAATCACAGCAGATGTTTACTCACATATTAGTAAAAAAATTGAACATGACACAATGGATAAATTCGAGGAGCATATGAAAAATGTCCTTGAATAATTTTTTAAAGTTTTTTCCGGGCATTTATCGGGCAGTTGATAACTTCATAAGATTTTATGAATGAATGCCCGAAATAAAAAAAACCCTGACACCAGAGGTGCCAAGGGTTTGAGATATTAATACATGGACATATATTGTTCGCGTTCCCATGGGTGAACTTGTGTTCTAAACATATCCCACTCGATTTCTTTTGCTTCGACGAAGTGTTCAAGTAAATGTTCACCTAATGCTTCTTTGATGACTTCATCAGATTTTAATGTTTCCAATGCAGCATATAAAGTAGCTGGTAGATCAACGATACCTACTTCTTCACGTTCTTCTTTATTCATAACATAGATGTTGCGATCAACTGGAGCTGGAGGAGTCAAGTCGTTCTTGATACCGTCAAGACCAGCTTTTAGCAGAACGGCAAGTGCCAAGTATGGGTTAGCTGCTGGATCGACACTACGTACCTCTACGCGAGTACTTACTCCGCGTGAAGCTGGGATACGGATTAGCGGGCTACGGTTTTTAGCAGACCATGCAACATAACAAGGAGCTTCGTAACCAGGAACTAGACGTTTGTATGAGTTAACAGTTGGATTTGTTACCGCAGTGAAGCTTGGAGCATGCTTAATGATACCTGCGATAAATTGCTCAGCTGTTTTGCTTAATTCCAATTTACCTTCTTTATCATAAAATGCGTTTTCGTTGCCTTTGAATAGAGAAACGTTACAGTGCATTCCAGATCCGTTAACACCGAACAATGGTTTTGGCATGAATGTTGCGTGTAAACCATGTTTGCGGGCAATCGTCTTAACAACCAATTTAAATGTTTGGATGTTATCACAAGCTGAAATCGCATCTGCATATTTAAAGTCGATTTCATGTTGTCCTGGAGCTACTTCATGGTGGGATGCTTCGATTTCAAATCCCATTTCTTCAAGCTCAAGAACGATATCACGACGGCAGTTTTCTCCCAGGTCAGTAGGTGCAAGGTCAAAGTATCCGCCTTTATCGTTCAATTCCAGCGTCGGCTCGCCTGCTGCATCCAGTTTGAATAGGAAGAATTCAGGTTCAGGTCCAAGATTGAAATCCGTGAAGCCCATTTCTCTTGCTTCTGCAAGAACACGTTTTAGGTTTGCACGTGGATCTCCATCAAAAGGAGTTCCATCCGTATTGTAAATATCACAGATCAAACGTGCAACTTTACCTTTTTCGGAAGTCCAAGGGAAGATAACCCATGTATTTAGATCAGGATATAAGTACATATCAGACTCTTCGATACGAACGAAGCCTTCAATGGAAGATCCATCAAACATCATTTTATTATCTAGTGCTTTTTCTAATTGACTGACTGGGATTTCAACGTTTTTAATTGTCCCTAAAATGTCAGTGAATTGTAAACGAATGTACTTAACATTTTCTTCTTTCGCTAAACGAGTGATGTCTTCACGTGTGAACTTTGCCAATTTCTATTCCCCCTAATAATTCATAAATCATATTTTTTATTGAAAAAAACGGGACATATCCCCTTGTCTAAGAGATGTTCGATGCTTGCTTCCTTGTAATAGCTCGGCACGCAGAAGCTTGCGAAGATCCTCGTCACTAAGGTCATGCCTTATTTTTTCCGCTTGTTCTAATTCTTGGGTTTTAGGTAAATTCTGTTCCTTTACAGTGAAAATCTTTTTAATGCCGGCCAGATTGACTCCTTGTTCGATTAAATCTTTAATCTCAAGCAGTCGATCGATGTCATTTAATGAAAAGACCCGACGATTTCCATCTGTTCTCATAGGAGTAATAAGTTGATGCTCTTCGTAATACCGAATTTGGCGTGCAGACAACTCAGTTAACTGCATGACGATTCCGATGGAAAAAAGAGGCATCGAACGCCGAATGTTGTTGCCGCTCATTCTTAGCATCCTCCTTTTGTTTATCTTAAAATAATCTTATACCATGTTATTAAACTTGTCAATATGATGTTACATTTTATGACGTGGTTTTCTCAGAAAAATTAAATGATTTGTTACTACACAAATATTATGACTATTTCTCTTACTGGAATCCAATTGTATCTGGATTCCCATAACATACCTTATTTAATTTCAATTACAATTGGATCAGCTTTTTGTCCATTAGCGCATTCACAGCAGTCAATACAGCCATTTTAACATGGGCGTATGTCAATCCGCCTTGAACATAAGCAACATATGGAGCCCTTGTCGGACCATCTGCCGTCAGTTCAATGCTGGCCCCCTGTATAAAGGTGCCTGCAGCCATGATTACATCGTCCTCATAACCCGGCATATAGGCAGGATATGGTGTCACATGTGAATTGATTGGTGATGCATATTGGATGGCCTGACAGAAGGCAACCATCTTATCCCGTTCATCAAATTGAACGGATTGAATCAAGTCAGTTCGCTTCGCATCCCATTTTGGGGATGTATTCATACCGAGCTTTTCTAAAAAGGCAGCTGTGAACATGGCTCCTTTAACAGCTTGGCCCACGACATGCGGTGCTAGGAAGAATCCTTGGTACATTTCCTGGAGACTATAAAGCGAAGCACCTGCTTCAGCCCCTATTCCTGGTGATGTTAACCGATAAGAGCAAGCTTCAACCAGGTCCTTTTTGCCAACAATGTAGCCACCGGTTTTCACTATCCCGCCGCCAGGATTTTTAATGAGTGAACCAGCCATTAAATCCGCTCCGACATGACATGGTTCTTGCGTCTCAACAAACTCTCCATAACAATTATCCACGAACACGACGATTTCCGGGTTAATGCCTTTAACAAAGGAAATCATTTCCTTTATTTCATCGATCGTAAAGGAAGGACGTGTAGCATACCCTTTTGATCTTTGTATACCGATCATCTTCGTATTCGGTTGAATGGCATGTTTGACGGCTTTGAAATCAACGGTTCCAGTTTCCGCCAACGGAACGGCCTTATAGCTGATCTGAAAATCACGTAAAGATCCAATACCCGTCCCCCGGATACCGACGATTTCTTCCAACGTATCATACGGCTTTCCAGTTATGTATAACAATTCATCCCCAGGGCGCAAAATGCCGAAAAGAGCGGTGGAAATGGCGTGTGTGCCTGATATAATTTGGGGGCGCACCAATCCAGCTTCCGCTCCAAAAACATCTGCGTATATCAATTCCAGCGTATCGCGGCCCATATCATCGTATCCATACCCAGTAGTCGGGATGAAGTGGGAATCACTCACTTTATGTGCTTGATAACTTTGTAATACGCGAAATTGATTTTCTTCGATTCGTTCGTCCACTTGCTTATGTAATGGAGAAATCATTGATTCCACTTCCTGGGCAATGTTTTTCAAAACTTCTCCATTTGTTAACTGCTGATACATCAAAATTCCCCTTTATAATGAATATTTCTCCAGCTGCCCGGTTATTGGATGATCAGCTAGACAAAAACCTTTGCATTCATATCTTTCCGATTCTTCATTAAAGGAGAGAGTGCGCAATATGGTTTCATTTTTCAGCTGTGATAATAGTTTACCCTCACTCGATGGCAGGAAAACATGATACGGGACCATTTCTTCAATCACGTACTTTTCAATTTCTTCCATGATTTCATTCAGGTCCGATTGTTCATAGGCACTGATCATTAATGAAGCACGACTGGCTGACCTGACAAAATCAGAGTGAACCTTATCTTTCTTATTATACAACGTTAGCTGTGGAATGGAAGGAACATCTAAGTCATTTAGCAAATCCTGCACCGTTTTCTGATGATTAAAGTAATCTGTACTTGAGGAATCGACCACATGTAACAGCAGATCCGCTTCTTTCACCTCTTCCAAGGTAGATCGGAATGCGGCAATTAAAGATGTCGGCAAATCTTGTATGAATCCAACCGTATCCGTCAGAAGCACGGTAAATCCGCTAGGAAGAATCGCCTTTCGCGTCATGGGATCCAGCGTAGCGAATAATTGGTTCTCTTCATATGAATCCGCCTCCGTCAAACGGTTGAACAGCGTTGATTTACCTGCATTCGTGTATCCCACAAGTGCTATTTGAAAGGTCTTATTACGTTTCCTTCTATCACGATAGCGTTCACGATGCTTCACTATTCCACTTAATTGCTGCTTGATTTCATCTATTTTTCCACGGATGTGGCGGCGGTCGCTTTCCAGCTTCGTCTCCCCTGGCCCCCTTGTGCCGATTCCGCCTCCTAGCCTGGACATTGCCGTCCCCTGTCCAACCAAACGCGGCAATAAATATTGGAGCTGAGCAAGTTCAACCTGGAGTTTCCCTTCCCTGGATCGAGCCCGCTGAGCAAATATATCCAATATTAGCTGTGTCCGGTCTATGACCCTTGCCTCCAATTGTTTCGAAAGGTTCCGAATTTGGCTCGGGGATAATTCATCATTAAAGATAAATAATTCCGGCTCCAGCTCCTCTTCCAGATTCCGGAGTTCTTCCACTTTTCCTTTTCCTATATATGTAGCCGGATCGACACTTTCCCTTTTCTGGGAGATGGTCATTAAAACCTCAGCATTCGCCGTCTTCGCCAAGGAAGCCAGTTCATCGAGTGAATATTCAAAGTGTTCACTGGTCTCAGTTGTTTGACACCCAATCAAGACAGCCTTTTCCTTTATTGCGTCTTCCAAATCACATGCACCACCTTCTGGTAGATTTCAGTTAATCATAACAAAAAAATTGAATATATAAAAATTTCCTCAAAACGAAGCTTTTAACCGTTTTAAAAATTACGATACCATGCTAAAATCAAATTTGGCTTTACCATCAAAATCAAAAAGACATAGAGGGACATTCATATGACATGGGAAGTATTAAGCTTAATAGGTACGATTGCATTCGCTATAAGCGGAACCATCATCGCCATGGAAGAAGAGTATGATATTTTAGGAGTTTATATTTTAGGAATCATTACCGCCTTTGGCGGCGGGGCAATCCGCAATCTGTTGATCGGCGTCCCCGTTTCAGCTTTATGGGATCAAAGTTTCTATTTTGTCATCGCATTAGTATCCATCACCATCGTTTTTGTTTTTCCTACAAACCTATCAAAGCACTGGGACAGATGGGGAAACCTCAGTGATGCCATTGGCCTCTCAGCCTTCGCCATCCAAGGGGCGATGTATGCCGTGGAACTTAATCATCCAATAAGCGCCATCATAGTATCAGCTGCATTAACCGGATGCGGCGGCGGGATACTCCGTGACGTGCTGGCCGGAAGAAAGCCATTGGTCTTCAGGAAAGAAATCTACGCAGTATGGGCCATCATTGCAGGCTTGGCTTTAGGCAGTGGTGCATTATCCCAGTCATGGCAGCTTTATACGCTCTTTGCCGTCATAACGATATTGCGAGTCCTTTCTTACACCAATAATTGGCATCTTCCTAATAAAAAATGGGTGCCTAAAACATAAATTTGAAAAGCCCGCCATCTTGGTGGGCTTTTCCATGTCATTCTTTCTCTTCATCCTCGAAAATCAAATCTTGGCTGGTAAGCGTCAATAAATCGGATTTTTCAAATGAATCTTCCAGTAAAAGCCGCATCGCCTGCGCCCTAATTGACTTTTCTATTATATTGCGGATATAACGACCGTTGGAGAATGAAATAGGTCCCCGGAATGAACGTAATATGATTAAATGTTCCCTTAATTTCCTTTCGGCATCCCGATTCATTAGATACTCCTTTTCCTGCAGCATCCGATCGGCTATTTCCATTAACTGTTCAATCGTATAATCCGGAAAATCTATAACAAGCGGGAACCTGGAATGAAGGCCAGGATTAAGGCTTAGGAAATATTCCATTTCCCTCGAATACCCAGCAAGGATCAAAATGAATTCATGCTGCCGATCCTCCATATGCTTGACAAGGGTATCTATGGCTTCTTTTCCGAAATCCTTTTCGCCGCCTCTTCCCAATGAATAGGCTTCATCAATAAATAAGATTCCGCCAATGGCCTTCTTAATTAAATCCCTGGTTTTTTGGGCAGTATGGCCAATGTATTCCCCGACTAAATCTGCCCTCTCCGCTTCAATTAAATGCCCTTTCGAAAGTACATTCATTTTTTGAAACAACTTCCCGATTAAACGTGCAACCGTTGTTTTCCCTGTTCCGGGATTTCCTTTAAACATCATATGCAGCGCTTGCCGGCCAGTCTTCAGCCCCTTTGCCTCACGTTGTTTATTGATGTAAATCCAGGCATATATCTCTTTTATCATCCGTTTCATTTCTTCCATTCCAACCAGCGATTTCAGTTCATCTTCAATCTCTTTCAATGCAACATGCTGGTGGGGGATTTCCTGCACCAAAATTTCTTTTATCGGCAGATCCTTTTGTAGCGCTTTTCTGTTTTCCGCATTAAACACAATATTGATTTGCCCGTTATTTTTCATACGGATCGGTTGTTCCATTTCATTCACCTCTCCATCTTGGACCCTGACTCTAACACCACAATTTTTTATGATGGCATGGCAAATGCTGCATAGCCAAAATTATCCCATCGGAAAACTCGTTTATTCCTTTCGTGATTAAGCCCCATTCCCTTCTGAAAAGCGACTTATTCTGACAAGATTTTTTCATTGGAGGATTAATTACGACAAATCCCATTCCAATTCACCAATATATTAGGGGTAATGTCATTTCCTGCGGTTTCCCGGAAAATAATCCGTCCCTTGATATATATTCAAATAAGGTACGTAAAATTATCGATTCTTTGAAAAAGGACAGAGAAGGGCATGTAAAAAAAAAAAAAAAAACAGGTCGCTATTAGCTAAACCTGTTTTTTGCATTCATATATATATGATTATTCCTTCACTTCGTAATCAATCTGAACATTACGTTGTGGAGCAAATGTAGAAATCGCATGTTTATAAACTAATTGCTGCTTGCCCTCCGATTCAAATAAAACGGTAAAATTATCGAACCCTTTCACTTGTCCTCTAATCTGGAACCCGTTTAATAAAAATACCGTCACATACGTACCATCTTTACGTAATTGATTAAGAAACTGATCTTGAATATTTACTGATTGTTTCATGTATTAGTCCTCCTCTTTTCTCTCTAAATTTATGTATTCGCCTTCACTGAAAAGCTTTCCTGCTATAAATCCAGATATTTCATGTATTTTTTTTGGAAAACCCTCGAGATCGGTCATATCAAACCAAATTACGTCCATTTTATTCCGGAACCAGGTCAATTGCCTTTTTGCGTATCGACGGGAGTTTTGCTTTAATGTCTCAACCGCTTCATCCAGTGAAGCCCTTCCATCAAAATAATCATAGATTTCTTTATAGCCTATAGCCTGGATCGATTGGCAATCCCTCAAACCTTTTTCATGAAATGTCTCCACCTCTTGAATCAGCCCTTGTTCTACCATGACATCAACACGTTGATCGATGCGTTGATATAACTTTTCACGTTCCATTGTCAACCCAATGATGCACGTATCATATTTGAATTCTGTAGGCTGTTCATTCAGCTGCTCACTCATCGTTTTACCAGTACAATGATAAATCTCTAGTGCCCTGATCACCCTTCTTACATTATTAGGATGAATCCGATTAGCGCTTTCCGGGTCAATGCTGCGTAATTGTTCAAAAACAGGATCTATTCCTGACTCCCTTACCTGTTTTTCAAGTCCCTCCCTATAAACAGGGTCGGATGGCGCCTCCGAAAATTGATAATCATGGATGACTGATTGTATGTATAATCCTGTTCCACCGACGATAATGGGAAGCTTACCTCTGCTTTGGATATCCTCGATACAAGCATTGGCTCTCTCCTGGAACTCTGCCGCACTAAAAGGTTCATCAGGTTCTTTAATATCAAGTAAATAATGAGGAATTCCTTCTGTTTCTTCCCTCTTGATTTTTGCAGTACCAATATCCATCCCCTTATAAACCTGCATGGAGTCTCCGCTAATAATTTCACCATTAAATAACTTTGCCATCTCAATGCTCATCTTTGTCTTCCCAACAGCAGTCGGTCCAATGATGACGAGAAGTTTTCCTTTTTGTTGTTTCACAATCTCACTGCCTTATATGATTTTTTCCCTATCTTATCATAATCTCGTTGAGAGCAGCTAAACATCTACCCATTATGTCCAATTGAGGTACTTTTATTCAATTTTCCACTTGTAATAATCGTCATCTTTATTTCTCTTGTATCGGCAGGGTGTCATATAATCGAATCGTAAAAAGGTATGATCCCTTTAGGGTTTGGACGTTGACTTCCACTCCAGGCACTCGCTTCCCGCGGGCGGTCGGGGAGCCTCCTCGGCTTTCGCCTGCGGGGTCTCCCCTAGACGCGCATTTCCCGCAGGAGTCTCGTACACCCGCTCCAATCAACT
>NZ_JAGGQC010000036.1:0-53605 GCF_018613455.1 Bacillus sp. ISL-78 | reverse complement strand
AAAAACCAAAACTCTGTTAGCTATGGCTAACAGAGTTTTGGTTTTTAAAGATACTTATTGAACCAGCCCTTGATTTCTTCAACATGTTGCAGCCGCATTTTTGGAGAACCGCTTCGCGATACCTCATGAGTTTCATTTGGGAATGACACAAGTACCGCTTCTTTATTTTGCCGTTTTAAAGCGACAAAAAATTGCTCGCTCTGTTCAATGGGACAGCGGAAGTCCTTTTCTCCGTGAAGTAAAAGTAAAGGGGTATCCACATTGGAAACATATTTTAATGGAGAGTGCTGCCATAGTTTTTCAGCAGAGTTAATGATATCGCCGCCAACTTCCCACTCTGTAAAGTAATAGCCAATGTCGCTGACCCCATAAAAACTTAGCCAGTTACTGATACAACGCTGAGACACAGCCGCCTTGAAGCGGTTGGTGTGTCCGATGATCCAATTTACCATGAATCCTCCATAACTTCCTCCGGATACCCCTAAATCTTCATCGTCTATAAAATCATACGTAGCTAGAACGTGATCGACTCCAGCCATTAAGTCGCTATAATCCATGCCTCCATAGTCGCCACGGCAGGCGTTTACGAAGTCCTGGCCATATCCTATACTCCCTCGTGGGTTAGTGAACAATACAGTATACCCTTCATTAGCCAAGGTCTGGAATTCATGAACATAGGTATTTGCATACATCATATGCGGTCCGCCATGGATTTCTAAAATGAGCGGATATTTTTGACTATCATTAAAACCGTTCGGTCTCATGATCCAGCCGTGAATGGTAAGCCCATCGACTGATGGAAAAGTAATGGGTTCAGCCATGGACAAATGTTTATCCTTCAAAAAATCCTCATTAACAAAACTGATTTGTTCCTTATCACCATTGGTAAGGTTATAAGCAAAGAGATCGCCAGGATGAACAGGTGTACTGATTGCAACGACAGCACGGTGGCTTTCGGGATCTATAGTCAGTCCGTATATATGCTGCGGGTCAAGGATTGATGGATACATAGCTCCTTCAATGGACCCATAATATACTCCGGTATTTCCATAATCACTTATTAAAAAGTAAAAGCCTTGACTATCGTTTGTCCACAAAATACCTGGGTCGACGGCTCCGATTTGGAAATCCCCTATTGCGGAATCTCCAATTTGCACGTCCCATCCGTCGGTCAAACACTGAGTCGTTTGGTCCATGATGGAATATAACCAGATATTTGAAAAGGTGGCACCGGCAAATTCTTTATTATGGCCAATGAAAGATAAATATTCGCCATTTGGAGACCATTTAGGATCTCTAAAGAAACCTGTACTATCCGTAATTTTCTCTAAAGATTTCGTATCAAGATCCATGATGAAAATATCTGAAAAAAGTTCATCATCACTTCTTTCTGCATCCCCGCTTATGAAGGCAATACGCTGTCCGTCTGGAGACCACGCATTCGGAATATGATCAATATTGCTTTCCGTCAGCAATGTGAAGTCTCCCTTAAAAATGTCCGCTATTACAAGCTGCTGATATAACTGATCAAAATAGCCTCTCCCATCCCATTTATACTTGATCCGGTCATACCTATTAACATCTTTGGATAGATCATTTTCCTTGACCGTATTAAGGTTTTCGCCTTCCTTTAACCCGGTAGAAAGCAGTAACTTGGTGGAACAAGGGGACCAAATAGGCTTTGACGTGCCGTTAACGAAATGGGTGAGCTGGCGAGCTTCCCCGCCAATGCTCCCGATAATGTGGACTTGTTTTTTTCCTGATCTATCTGATATAAAGGCGATATGCTTGCCGTCGGGGGACCAGGCTGGTGATGTATCGCGATTATCCCCAAACGTCCATTGCTTTGTTTCATTCGTAATCAGGCTGAACATAAACAAATTGGAAATGTATTTTTCCGTTTTTTCATCTATTCTGGTTTGGACATAAACCGCCATGCTGCCATCCGGTGATAGCTTTGGATCGGTCACTGATTTCAAGTGAAATAAGTCTCTTGCTGTTATACCTATTTTGTTCATCCTTTTCACCCTTTCATTTCTCATAGTTATGTATTTCGCTAAAGAGAAATAAAATCCTTTAGTAAATGGTAAACGCGTCATGTTTATTTATCAAGGACGAAAGAAATGAAAATAATCCGGCCTGTTTATCAGGTCGGATTATCTGGAGATATGGGAAAAGCTTACAATTACTTATGCATATGTCCTGTATGCGGACGGTGCGGCGGTATTTGGAAATTATGTTCTTCCATCATTTTATAATGTTTTTCAAAATGTGAAACCATTTTATCGGCTTCTTCTTTCGAAAGCGCGCCATACTCAACATATTTTTCAATCAATATCTTTTTGTCTGCGAGTATTTGTTTTTGGATCTTAGCGATTTCCGATTTTTGAGCATCAGTGAATTGTACACTTTCAGTCTTTGCTTTAATTTCCTGTGCAGCCGGATGATTAAGGGTGACTAAGAATAGGGAACAAGCTGTTAAACAGATGAAGAAAAACTTTTTCATGAATGAACGACTCCTTCTTTTTAATGATTTTTTCTGTCTAATTGAAGAACTGTAGAACCTTTAAAAACCTGAAAGTCCCTTCCTGATGGTGAATGAATATCAATATGGAAGATTCCTTATTTCTTTATTATCATTTACAGCATTTACAGTTTTATGTAAAAAATAAGGGGGAGGTTTGTTAGAGAAGGATATGGGTAATTTAAATGTAAGTGGAAATTTTGTTGTAACTTCTTATTAATAAAAAGTCCTTTAATAGGGGAGAAAGGGGGATTATCATGATTTGGACGATTATTGGTATAATAATATTATTATGGGTTCTTGGTTTAGTCTTTAAAGTGGCTGCAGGCTTTATACATATCTTGCTTATCATCGCGGTCATTCTCATTTTGGTCAAGGTTTTTAAGGGAAGGAATCGAATGTAGATGTGTATTGAATGACTGACTTGGATTAAATACCAATGTAAAAGGCGGCCTGGTGAACAGGCCGCCTTTTAATTCAGTAAACTGTCAATCATAAGGAAGTGGATGGCCTAACAGCCTCTTATGAATCCATATCGCTGACTGGGTGCCATCTCCCATGGAAATGGTGACTTGTTCGGAATGGGCAACGAGGTCGCCGCCTGCCCAGACTCCTTTAATATTCGTTTCTTTAGTTCGGGGATGAACCACGACATGATTGTTTTCATTGACTTGCACACCTAATTGTAAGGCTAGGTCATTATTAAGTTTGTTCCCTTTAAACGCCGTGAATGCCTTTTCAGCTCTGATAATTTTACCAGATACTAATTGTATGCCCGTTAACTCCTGATTGGGATTGACATGAACCTCACAAACTTCCTCTTCAATTACGGGAATGTGATTTGCCGCTAACTTATCTCTATACTCATCATCAATTTTAGATTTCAAATGGTTTACATAAATGATATCTTTTGACCAATATAATAGAGTAAGTGCCATGCCTGCACCCGTATTTCCGCCACCAAGAACAACGGTTTGCTTATCCATGATCTCATACCCATCACAGTCAGGACATATATATGTGGATGTCCCAAGAGTTGAATAGATGTTTTTGATTGGAGGAATGTTATCGGTAATGCCAGTACCCAGAAAAATCATTCTTGCTTGATATTCCCTGTCATTTTTAGTTTTGATAAAAAACTTGTCCTGCCTTTTTTCTAGAGATGTCACTGTATCATCCGTGAATTCGACACCGAATTTTTCAGCGTGCTGTCTGCCAAGCGTCCTTAATTGTTTGCCGCTAACCCCGTCTGGCCACCCAAGAAGGTTATGGTATGCCTTGGCAATGGAAGATCGGCCTTGAGCAGAATCAATGACGATAATATCATGTTTATATCTTCCTAGCTGGATGGCTGCCTGAATCCCGGCTATACCTCCACCAATAATAATGCAATCTGCTTGTTTCATGAATTCACCGCCCATATATTTGGAATAAACCTAGTGTTATTCTATCTGTAAAAAATATACCACTAGTCGCTGGAGCTTAAACAAAAAAAGGAGGAAGTCCGCATCTGGCAGATCTTCCTCCCTTATCTTTAGCCTATATCATTGATTCTGTATTGGTTCGAGCCATTCTTGTGCCCAATTTTGGATTTCGTTCATAACCGGTGCAAGGGCCTTGCCTTTTTCAGTTAAAGAATATTCAATCCTGACCGGTGTCTCTGGATATACGTCCCTTTTAACAATACCTTCAATTTCCAAGTCCTTTAAACGTTCAGAAAGAATCCTGCCGCTTATCGGGAATGCAGATTCAATATTACAAAACCGTTGAGGGCCATTAAGTAATTGATTGACAATCAATCCAGTCCAGCGTTTACTCAAGATTTGCATTCCTTTTTCAAATCGTGGACAAAGTGTCGTATTATTCATCATATCACCTCATTATTAATATATTATAATGCATTTACCTCATATGTAACAACTTTACCGAAAATTATTTAGTTACTTGAGATGTTATAGTATAAGAAATTCATGAGCTTACTTTTAGTATCATGAAAAGGATTCCGCCTCGGAATTGCCACATTTTAAAAAAAGTGCGCTTTTAAAAAATGTGTTGTTTAGAGATACCATGAAAAATATGTTATTTTAATATTGAAGTCAAAGTTTTGCAAATGGAAGGATCCGTGGGAAAGATGAGTGAGTTACTGCAAGAGGCCGTATCCTTTATCAGGACAAGTTATCCGGAATTATTGAAAACGGAAGAGGACATAAATGGCAGGGTCGAACAAATTAAAATGGAAATAAATGAAACAGGCAGATATGAACATACTTATGAAGAATTGGTTTATGGTGCTAAATTAGCTTGGCGGAATAGCAATCGTTGCATTGGACGCTTTTTTTGGGAATCACTTAGGGTGATAGATAAAAGGATGATTCAAAGCGAAGAACAAATGGTATCGGCCCTCTTCGAGCATATCGAATATGCTACGAATAATGGGAATATCCGACCTGTGATTACAATTTTCAAACAGAAAGATCATGATCGAAAAGTGGATATTTGGAATCACCAGCTTATTCGTTATGCAGGATATCAGACGGAACATGGTGTAATCGGCGATTCAAGTTCAATCGAATTCACCAAGCGATGTATGGCATTAGGGTGGGAAGGAAAATTCGGACCTTTCGATATTTTACCCCTTGTAGTCCAAATGGACGGAAAAACCCCTAGTTTTCATGATATACCTGAAAGCCTCGTTAAAGAGGTTCAAATCACCCATCCTGAACTGACATGGTTCGAAGATCTTCAACTAAAATGGTATGCAGTTCCAATCATATCTGGTATGAGGCTGGAAATTGGCGGTATTACATATTCAGCTGCACCATTTAATGGGTGGTACATGGGAACGGAAATCGGTGCGAGGAATCTTGCTGATGAAGAACGCTACAATATGCTGCCGGCAATCGGGGAGAGGATGGGCCTGGATATTAAACGTGATTCGAGTTTATGGAAAGATCGAGCCCTTATCGAACTGAATGAAGCAGTTCTTCATTCGTATAAAAAACACGGAGTCAGCATTGTTGACCATCATACAGCAGCTAAGCAATTCAAGAAATTCGAAGAAAAAGAAGCCTCATATGACCGGAAAGTAACGGGGGATTGGACATGGTTGATTCCACCGGTGTCACCAGCCACGACCCATGTTTTTCATCAGCCATATACCAATGAAATAATGAAACCTAATTTCTTTTATCAAATTCCTCCATATAAATAAAGGTTTACATGAACTGGCGGCGGGTATATATATAGCAAGCCAAATAAATAAGGGGGAAGGTAATGATGGCATTAGGAAGAAACGTGGTATTACTAGGAGTCGGAGTTGCCGGAGTCTCATTTTTATCGAATAAAACGAACAGAGGAAAAGTGAAGGACATGTGGTCCACTGCAAAAGCAAAAACGGTAGGCTTTTGGAATAGAACGGCTTCAGAGATGGATCCTGTAATTGAAAAGGCAGGTCACCCTGATCCATATGATCACGATGACAATAAAATGGTGGACGAAGGCGCCATGTACGGTGTTCACTATTATAATAATGCAAAGCATGGATAAAGCAATCAGAATCGCTTGGGAGTACCCAAGCGTAGACTGCAGACAAACTTGTTCAGTTTGTCTGCAGTTTTTTTAATTAAAAAGTTTTATTGATTACAGAAATCCGCTCCTTTTCCGCCGACTGTCTGCCAAGCCCCATCAAAGCAAGCGTATGGTGTCTCGGCTAGCCGGTACTTCGGCAGGAGTGTCGCAAATTTCTTCAATCTAATGAGAGTTTCCTTCATATAAAAAGTAAAAAACATGAAGGATAAGCAGGTCTTCTTTAAAATCATGGTTCAGGATGAGACCATTCCGACCCATCATTTTAAAAAAAGTTAATTGGAATGTAAGGAACGAGACTCCTGCGGAAAAAGGCGCGTCAAAGGGAGACTCCATAGGCTTGCGCCGAGGAGGCTACCGGACCGCCACGGAAAGCGAGTGCCCAGAGTGGAAATCAACATCTGAAAATTGTAACCAGACCCGAGGAGTTGAAGGTGTGTTTTGATTCAGTTGGTTTAGTAACATCAGTTACGTTTTCCGAACCCCTTTTGTCTACTAACTATCGCTTGGGGCTACCCAGGCGATTTCTTGTAGTGCATTTTATTTATCAATTGATAAAAGATAATTATGAATCCTGAACAAGCTTCAAGGTATTAAATTATTTATTGTGCTTTAAATGAATAAGGATTAAGATAAAAGAATCGAAAGGAAGTGGATACGAGTGAGCAGCAGTTCTTATGATCCTGAACCCAGAAAGCAAGAGGAAGCCAATATGATGCTAGAAGTCGAGACTGTTATTCACCCTGAGTATCTGCTCGAAGAAGGTAAATAAGGCTTTCTCTATAGAAGAGGAGGTCAAAAAATGATTGAAATCTACAAGACGGATGATAACCGTCACCTGAACAATATCGAGGAAATGACAAAAGGTTCCTGGGTGAACATTGTCGCGCCCACAGAAGCTGAAATAGATTATATATGCTCGACTTTGAAGTTACCGATCAATTTCATGAAGGATCCACTGGATGATGAGGAAAGGCCGCGAATCGAAAAAGAGGATGATAATGTTTTAATTATTGTCGACTTCCCATATTTGACAAGGGATGAAGCCGACTTACCGATTTTTGAAACGATTCCCATAGGCATGATCTTTTCCAAAGACTGTTTCATTACGGTATCTCTGAAAGAAACACCGATATTGGCTAATTTCAAAAACAATAAGATCAAAGGTTTTTTCACCAATAAGAAAACGCGGTTTGCTTTACAAATATTATTCGAGATTTCATCCTATTATTTACGTTACCTGAAACAGATTAACAAGATGACTAATGAAGCCGAACGTGAATTACATCAGTCCATGAAAAATAAAGAATTATATACTTTCCTTGCTTTGGAAAAAAGCTTGGTTTATTTTACTACGTCATTGAAATCCAATCGTGTAGTCCTTGATAAGATTCTCCGTTTTAATTATTTGAAAATGTATGAAGAAGATAAAGAATTGCTTGAGGATGTAATCATCGAAAATGCTCAGGCTATCGAAATGGCAGAAGTGTATCTATCCATTCTTAGCGGTATGATGGATGCATTCGCTTCGATCATCTCCAATAATGTCAATAATGCCATGAAGTTTCTAACATCAGTGACCATTATATTAACTCTCCCGACGATGGTGGCAAGTTTTTACGGTATGAATGTGGAGCTGCCATTTGAACATAATCGGTTTGCTTTCATTTTTACATTATTAATTGCCATAACTTTGGCGGGGACGACTGCATTCATTTTTTGGAAGAAAAAATATTTTTAAGAATAACCGGCTTATTAAGCCGGTTTTGTTTTATTCCTCGAAAAAATCAGAAAATCCTTCACTGTTAATGCGATCTGTATAAGGGTTCTCATCATTTACATTCTTTGCATCCAAATTGGTTTTAATCACTAAACGGGGACTCTGTGATGCTTCTCTGATGATACGATCGTTCAACTCTTTAAAATCCGGTACATTCTTATTGCCGGGTTTGTTTGGTTCCAATTAAACCACCTCCATTTTTATCTTTGCAAGAAATGATGGGGTGTATTCATGAATATTCTTAGGTTTGGGAAGGATAAAGGACTGAGGAGGAGATCATGATGACCAAATGGAACGAGCAAGCATCTCGCAATAATAATTTAAGGGCAAGTGATTTAAACCCAGATGGAGCCGGTAAAGGAAAAATGGATTCAAAAAAAATTGATGGAGATCAATTGAATGATCTAAAGATCCAAGAGGAAATCAGAAAGCAAAATATGTAAGAGAAGTCCCTGATTTAAAAGTAAAACAAAAAAGAATCATGCAGCGGAAAACGCTTGGCGGATAAACCAAGCGTTTTTTTCGCATCATGGATGGTTGATTTAGGATTCTCTTTTATCAGGTACGCTTTTGCTTTTTAAGTGAAGAGGGTTGAGTGAAGGACCCGGTTTCTTTTGTTGTGGTACCTTGCCCCTCTACCTGAGAAGAACCTAAACGAGTTTGTGAAGCATCTTTCTTGTTTTTTCCATTCATGTTTATCACCTCGATATTACTTTCCCTATTTCCTTTGCATCCTATACATATATTGAGGGTGAAAAGGACAGGTTAGAAGGTAGAGGAGGTGTGTGTCGATGTCAAGAATCGGTGTTGAAGAATCATTAACGAATATTCAGGAAGCACTTCGTGAAAAAGGTTTTGATGTTGTGGAGATTAAACAGGAAGCTGACGCAAAAAACGTGGATTGTTGTGTAGTGACAGGTTTGGAAAGTAATGTGATGGGTATAAGCGATACTACATTAAAAGCGTCTATCATTGAGGCAAGTGGTTTAACGGCTGATGAAGTGTGCCGTGAGGTTGAAAATAAAGTGAATACCATTCAATAGTTAAAAAAGTGCCTAATCCGATATAGGGTTAGGCGCTTTTTCTGTTTATTCAAGGTTACTGTGCTATGGAAATTGCCGCAATCAATTCCACCGCTACATTCCCTTTGATCGCCCTGGAAATCATACATGAAGTTTCGGCTTTTTCAGCAAGTCTCCTCGCTTTTTCAACCACTTTTTCAGAAGTACCCGGCACCAATATAAGTGCGGGGCGATGAATGATTTTCTTATAGGTGAATACACCATTCGTAACATCCACTAACGCTTCCGATTGCATGGTCAAGCTCACTTTTTCTATATGGGACCGCTCTAACATGGCAGCATAGGTAATGATATAGCAGGTCGATGCCGCTCCAAGCAGCATTTCATCGGGATTAGTTCCAATCCCTGGTCCTTCCATTTCCGTAGGAATACTTATCTGTGTTTGAAGATTCCCTGAATGAATCGTGCCGCTATCATTTCTGCCGCCAGGCCACTCCGCAGTTAAATGAAAGTGATGTATCGTCATTTTTTTACCTCCTTACTAATCTATATAGTGTAAACGATAAAACAGGTTAAGTATCCGATTTTGCTCAATCAGTCAAATAATCCAGCACTCGGCTGAGTTTAAAATCTGCCAGAAGGATGAAGAAATGCCGAACCGGTCGAATAATCCAACGCTGTCCGAAGCTATGAATCGATCAAATAAATTACCGCCCTGCCGATTTACGTTTCCAGTAGGCACAATTTCTGCTAGTAACAGAAGCATGCTTAATAAATATAAGATACATGTTGATGAAACAAAAGGCTGAGGCATTAGGCTATTTTAAGCACAATATTGGATAGGCTTTTCTATAATGATATAGACGGTTTTATATAAATAATACTTCATTAAGGAAGGGCTGAAAAGTTGACTACATTGAGTAATATGTTCGATTTGACTAATAAAACGGCTATCATTACCGGCGGCGGCAGAGGACTGGGCAAACAGATCGCCATGGCGTTGGGGGAGGCTGGCGCAAATATAGTCATTGCTTCACGAAATCTACCTGTCTGTAAGGAAGTATGTGAAGACTTGCAATCGATGGGTGTTAATGCCATTGCCTTTGAATGTGATATCACCGATGTGAGTGCCATTGACCATGTCGTTCAAGAAACGGTTGCTCAATTCGGCACGATTGATATTCTTGTCAATAATAGCGGTACGTCTTGGTCAGGTCCGCTTTTGGATCTTCCCAAGGACAAGTGGGAAAAAGTATTGAATGTCAACGTTACGGGTACATTCCTGTTTTCACAGGCTGTAGCGAAGGTCATGACGCAGCAAAATTCCGGAAAAATCATAAATATTGCATCGGTGTCAGGACTTGGCGGGACGTTTCCAGAGCTTTTGGACACGATAGCTTATAACACAAGTAAGGGTGCCATCATTACAATGACCAAGGATTTAGGAGTTAAACTTGCTAGATACGGCATTCAAGTCAATGCAATTGCACCTGGATTTTTCCCGACTAAAATCACAAAGAAAATTCTTGAAAAGTCTAACTATGACATATTAGGTAAAACTCCGGCTGGCAGGTTTGGCGATGAAGATGATTTAAAGGGTGCCGCCGTATTTTTAGCCTCACAGGCTTCTGACTATATGGTTGGTCATATTTTGATCATTGACGGTGGAATATCAGCACTAGTGTAAACGGAAGAGAAAGGAAGGAAGAAATATATGGCGGAAAAAAAATCCAATTTTTATAAAGGACTTAAATTACTAGGCACACAAAAAGAGCAACAGCTGAATAATAAAATTCAAAATCTGCTGAATAATCGCGAATTAATCGAAAGAGTGAGCGATAATGCGCAAATGCAGGTGCCAAGAATAAATAGTCTGCAGGAAGCTTCAGAAAGAATGTCCATCATCATGAATTATCCAACAAAAAAAGATGTGGCGAGTTTAGCGAAATTAGTCATCCAACTCGAAGAAAAAATTGATGGGTTGGAAGAATTGGTTTCTATACTTGTTGAGAATAGGGGCGGGAATGTCGGGGGTAATTCTTCAATTCGCAATAAAGGCAATGCCAATTCATCCCGCAGCATCAAAAAGAAATCAAGATTGGCACCCAATGAAATGGAAGGGAGTAAAAAAAGGATATCTGATTTTATAAATAACTCCTTATTGTTAAGCTCACAGTTGCCTGAGTTCAATTCAGTTGGACAGGAGAATTCAAATGGCTAAGCGGAAAGAGCCGAAAAATCAATCTGAATCCAAAACGAAATGGCAACATTTATTGGATATTCCCAATCAGCCAATGCCTGAAATGGGACTGACTCCAAAAATAGCGGTGTGGAAAAAAAACAAATCAACGCTTTGGTTTTATCCCTCAGCACAAAAAAAATATGATGTACCGGTTTTTCTTATATATTCACTAATCAATACTCCTTTGATTCTTGATTTATCCCCGGGAAATAGTTTAATAGAATCTTTTGTAAATGAAGGTTTTGATGTGTATTTGCTTGATTTTGGAAGCCCGGGCTTTGAAGATGGTGACATATCTATCGAAGATTATATCGTCGATTATATTCAAAAAGGAGTGCAGCGTGCATTACGTCACTCTGGAGCATCAGAAATTACAATCATGGGGTTTTGCCTCGGCGGTACAATAGCCGCAATATATGCTGCCATTGCAGACGAGCCGATCAAGAATTTGATACTTTCCGTGACCCCGGTGGATTTCAGTGCCTCGGAATTTTTTGATCAATGGCAGGAAGCGTTAAAAGAAGGGACAGCGGATTTTGACGAGACAATAGATATTTACCAAACGATACCGGCCAGTGCAGTTAAATATGGAATCCGGTTAATTACATCGCCCATCTATATATCACCTTATTTATCTTTATTGAATCAAGCGGATGATGAGAAATACGTTCAAAATTGGCGCCGCTTCAATGATTGGGCTAATGGGCATGTACCGTTATCCGGAGCAGCCGCAAAACAAATATCCAAGGATTTATTGATAAAAAATAGCTTGGTTAATGGTAGTTTTAAGGTAAGGGGTAAAAAAGCGAAGCTATCGAAAATTGATGCTAGTGTTTTGGTCATAGCAAGTAAGTATGATCGACTGGTCCCACAGGAAATGATTTATCCGGTAATGGGGCATTTAACATGTAAGGATAAGACATATAGCCTACTGAAAAGTGGACATGCTGCTAAACAATATTCCGGTGTACTCCCATATTATTTGAAGGAATGGCTGCCAGGGCGTTCTTCACCAATTCAATAAGATTAATAGAGGGATGTTAAATGTACGTTTTGAACGTCAGTGAGGGTATCAAAATCATGCTGGTTGTTGAGTATATAGGCTTTGCGTTATTGATTTTTTTAAAATTTTTTGCAACATTTCCGGATTACTAAAGCGAAATAAATGAAAACGGCTGGCTTGTTATGTTGAGCCAGCCCCTATTATCATTGAAAATATTTCACACGTTCTTCAAGTGGTGAGAAGTCTTTATCCCCAGGTTCTGCTTTGGGTTTTCCAAAGGGCATCTGTGCGATGAGTTTCCAATCTCGTGATATATCCCATTTCTTTCTCACTTCGTCATCGAGTAAAGGATTATAATGCTGAAGGCTTGCACCAAAGCCCTCAATTTCCAAGGAAGTCCATACGACAAATTGTAAAATGGCAGACGATTGGTTCGACCAAATCGGAAAATTTTCGGCATACGTTTTATATTGTTCTTGGAGCCTATTTATAATGGCTTGGTCTTCAAAGAATAAAACCGTTCCATAACCATTTATAAATGACCCCAAATTTTCTTCCTTTTTTTTAAAATCTTTGCCATCGGCTGCTTTTCTTAATGTTTCTTTCGTGATATCCCATAATTGGTCGTGGCTTTGTCCAGTTAATACAATCACTCTGGCACTTTGGGAGTTGAAAGCGGAAGGGGAGTATTGAACGGCATGATCGATAACTTCTTTAATCCTTTTATCAGGAACGACATGTTCCTTGCTAAGGGAGTAATAAGAGCGTCTATCTTCAATTGCGCTAAAAAAATCTTTAACCATATATCACACCTCCATTCTTATACCGATTTATTTTGACCTGATTTTTTTATTTTATGATAAGTGATTCCGGTTGAAATTATTTGAATGAAAATGGTTGACAATTTTATCTCTGTCGTTTATCTTTAAATCAAGATATTTGCATTAAAAGTATTATGTTAGGTTAAATACCTTGAATTCGAGATATTATTAGCGGATTAATTCATCTCCGTAAGGGGAGATTTATAAAGATAGGAGTGGTACGGATGGAGTTAAAAGGATTACATCATGTTTCGGCGATTACAGCAAAAGCGGGAAATAACTTTGAATTCTACACAAAAGTCTTAGGAATGCGGTTAATCAAAAAAACGGTGAATCAAGATGATGTTCGTGTGTATCACTTATTTTATGGAGATCAAATTGGTTCACCGGGTACGGAATTGACGTTTTTTGAAATTCCAAATGCTGCTCGCACTCATGAAGGAAATAATAGCATTTCAGAAATTTCTTTAAGGGTGAGGGATGATGAAGCGCTAGGATATTGGAAAAAACGGTTTGTGGAATTCGATGTTGAGCACGATGAAATATCGAACCGTTTTAAAAGGAAGGTGCTTGCTTTTAAAGATCCTGAAGGGCAGAGGCTTATTCTGGTTTCCGATCAGGATAATAACGGCGTTCAAGGTGGATTACCGTGGGATGGAAGCCCGGTACCGAAAGAGTTTTCCATCCTTGGATTAGGACCAGTAAAACTTACTGTACCCAATATAGAACAAACAGAAAGTGTTCTTATCGAGGTATTGGGGTTCAGGAAATCAGGCACATACCCATCCGCAATCAGGGGGCAAAATCCAATAGTCGTTTACGAGACAGGTGAAGGAGGAACAGGAGCGGAACTCCATATTGAAGAAAGGAATGACATCCCTCGGGAAAGGTTGGGGAGAGGTGGAGTACACCATGTTGCCTTCCGGGTGGATAATGAAGAAGAATTGAGAAAGTGGATAGAAAAAATTAGTGAATCGAAATTCGTGAACTCTGGATATGTGGACCGCTTTTACTTCCGTTCACTCTATTTTAGGGAGCCGAATGGCATATTATTTGAACTAGCTACTGATGGACCTGGTTTTGAAGTGGATGAAGCTGAGCAGCACCTAGGTGAAAACCTTGCCCTGCCACCTTTTTTGGAATCGAAAAGAAAGGATATTGAATCGAATCTAAAACCACTGAATACAAAGTCAACTTATTAATCAATGGGAAAGGAAGTAATCGGCATGCAAAAGCAAAATGCAGGAATACATCATATAACCGCAATTGTAGGCAAACCTCAAGAGAATGTGGATTTTTATGCTGGAGTATTGGGAATGCGTATGGTGAAGAAAACAGTTAATTTTGATGATCCAGGCACCTATCATTTATATTTCGGAGATGAATCCGGTTCACCGGGCACAATCATCACTTTCTTTCCTTGGCCTGATGCATACCGGGGGACAATTGGCTCTGGACAAGTGGGGATTACAACATATGCCGTTCCGGAGGGGTCAATGGGCTTCTGGGAAAAGCGTTTGGGTAAATTTAATATAGACTTTGAAAAGGTTACACGCTTCGGTGAGGAATATCTGGAATTCCAGGACCCACATGGTTTGCAACTTGAACTGGTTGAGCGTAAAGAAGGTAAAAATAGCGAGTGGTCATTCGGTGGTGTACCATCTGATAAGGCAGTCAAGGGATTCGGCGGTGCTGTATTATTGACGGCAAAACCGAACAAAACGATGGAACTATTAGAGGAAGTTATGGGCCTGCAAAAGATTGGGGAAGAGGGCGATTTCATCCGCTTCAAATCCACATCGGATATCGGGAATTTGATCGATGTTAAAAAGACGGTTTTACCAAACGGTAAAATCGGAGTGGGAACTGTCCATCACATTGCATGGCGTGCGCGCGATAATGAAGATCATAAAGAATGGAGGGAGCATATCGGTAATCATGGCTATGGTGTGACTCCCTTTACAGACCGTCAATACTTCGATGCCATATATTTCAGGGAAGATGGAGGCATACTCTTTGAAGTTGCCACAGATCCACCTGGCTTTGCTCATGATGAAACGAAGGAATCGATGGGCAGTAAATTAATGCTGCCGCCATGGTTGGAAGAAAAACGGGAAGTTATGGAAAGAACGTTACTGCCGGCAGTGCCGAGAGTACTAGAGGAGGATAAATGATGAAACATATTTTTCAAAAAGGAAGTAATCCAGAAGCTCCGTTACTACTGCTTTTACATGGAACTGGAGGAACGGAAACAGATCTCTTGCCATTATCGGAAATGGTTTCACCGGGTTCATCCGTATTGAGCGTACGGGGAAATGTACTTGAAAACGGAATGCCCCGTTATTTCCGCCGGTTAGCTGAAGGCGTTTTTGATGAGGAGGATTTGCTCTTCCGAACGAAGGAGCTTTATGACTTCTTGGAATCAGCGTCCGGAAAGTATGACTTCGACCGTGACAGAGTGGTGGCATTAGGTTATTCCAATGGTGCAAATATAGCGGCAAGTTTGCTGTTCCATTACGAGGGGGCATTACAAGGAGCGATTCTTCATCATCCAATGGTTCCAAGACGAGGGATCGATTTGCCGTCCCTTTTAGATATACCTGTATTTATAGCTGCAGGTAAAAACGATCCGATTTGCCCGGCAGAAGAAACAGATGAACTTAATCAACTTTTACAGCAAGCTGGTGCTGCCGTGAATGTTCACTGGGAAAATTACGGTCATCAGTTAACACGTTCAGAGGTTGATGCAGCAAGTTCATGGTTCCAAAAGAACTTTTTATAAGAATGAGGGGGATGAAGATGATTTCAGTTAATCCTGAAAGTCTTACAGAACGGGAAAATTATAAGTTTTTGACTGGAAGCATTATACCGAGACCAGTAGCCCTGGTTACGACACAATCCGAAACCGGTACAATCAATATAGCGCCGTTCAGCTTTTTTAACATAGTCAGTTCAAATCCTCCGATGATTTCCATTTCTGTTCAAAGGAAAGAAGGAGTTTCAAAGGATACAGCCCGAAATGCAATTCAAACAGGTGAGTTCGTTGTTCATATCACTGATGAAGATAATGTTGCTGATGCAAATCGAACGGCCAAGGAACTCCCATCTGAAGAAAGTGAATTGGGTCTTACCAATTTCACGCTTGCTGTTAGCGATAAAGTATCCGTACCAGGATTGGAAGAAGCGAAGGTACGTTTAGAATGTACATTAGAACAGTCGATTCCATTGGCAGGTTCCAAGAATAAACCTGGTTGTGATTTACTGATAGGGAAAATAGTCTGCTATCATATAGAGCAAGATATTTACCATAATGGCCGTATTGACCCGAATGGGCTAAAACCTGTAGCAAGATTAGCAGGTCATACTTATACAAAACTAGGGGAATTATTTGAAATAGAACGTCCTTAAGTAAAAAGAAAAAAATGGCGACATCTTCTAAGATGTCGCCATTTTTTAAAACAACATAACCCCGGTTAGTTTTATTTGCCATATAATACGCTCAGCGCCAGTTCCAAAACCAAGCAACCATTTAATATTAATGACGCAGGTGCCATGGTCGTTAGTAGTTAAAAGGAAGCCTTTACATTCCGAAACAAAACTTGACAATTTTTTCATAGATTGATAAAGTTATAAAAAAATAATTTCTTATCCAGAGAGGTGGAGGGACTGGCCCTATGAAACCTCAGCAACAGGTCTAAAAAGACACTGTGCTAATTCCAGGGGGTGAAACCTTGATAGATAAGACCGTACGTGTTTATTTGTCAGTAACGCACTCTTTTTTAGGGTGCGTTTTCGTTTTTTCTGGATGCAAGATTAAGGAGAGTAAGAATGGAGAACAAAAGGAAGCATGATTTTCAAAGGAAAATGCAAGCACGGCATATAATAATGCTATCGCTTGG
The DNA here is from genome assembly GCF_018613455.1 of Bacillus sp. ISL-78. Lineage (NCBI taxonomy): Bacteria > Bacillati > Bacillota > Bacilli > Caryophanales > Bacillaceae > Bacillus > Bacillus sp. ISL-78. Next base: position 36,729 of record NZ_JAGGQC010000036.1, on the reverse strand, counting down.
CGGGGTGATTGGAACTGGTTTATTCTTAAGTTCGGGATATACGATTCAACAGGCTGGTCCGTTTGGAACCATCCTTTCGTATTTGATTGGTGCATTAGTGGTTTATCTAGTCATGCTATGTCTAGGAGAACTTTCAGTGCATATGCCCGAGACAGGTGCGTTTCATAGTTACGCAGCCAAATACATCGGACCAGGGACAGGGTATACAGTAGCCTGGTTGTATTGGCTAACCTGGACTGTTGCACTAGGTTCGGAATTCACGGCTGCAGGATTGTTGATGCAACGATGGTTTCCATCAATCAGTGTCTGGATATGGAGTGCTCTATTTGCCATGTTGGTTTTGGCATTAAATGCATGGACCGTTAAGTTTTTCGCTGAATCCGAATTCTGGTTTGCGTCTATTAAGGTATTTGCTATTGTGATATTCATTATTCTGGGAGCTGCGGCAATGGTAGGTTTCATTCCAATGAGTAACGCACAATCAGCTCCGTTATTTTCAAATGTTACAAGTGCAGGTTTATTTCCAAATGGTGCTTTTGCCATTCTAATGACGATGCTGGCGGTGAATTTTGCATTTTCTGGAACTGAATTGATTGGAGTTGCAGCTGGAGAAACTGTGAATCCGGAAAAAACGATTCCAAAGGCAATCCGTATGACATTATGGAGATTGATTATCTTTTTTATAGGTACCATCGTTGTTTTATCCGCATTATTGCCTGTTTCGGATGCAAGCGTATTAGAGAGCCCCTTTGTTGCCGTTCTAGAACGAATTGGAGTGCCATATGCTGCGGATATTATGAACTTTGTAATATTAACTGCCATTTTGTCTGCTGCAAACTCAGGACTATATGCCTCATCCAGGATGCTTTGGTCTCTTTCAGATAAGAAAACTATTTCGCCAATATTTGCAAAATTGACAAAACGGGGTGTTCCATTGAATGCAGTCCTTTTCAGTATGCTGGGAGGTGTTTTAGCACTTTTCTCGAGCATTATTGCTCCGGATACTGTATACATAGTGCTAGTATCCATCTCTGGACTAGCCGTGGTTATAGTTTGGATGAGTATTAGCGCGTCACAGTTTCTATTTCGCAGACGATATATAAACGAAGGAAACTCAGTTAATGATTTGGCTTATCATACACCATTATATCCATTCGTACCAATCGTTTCATTTATGCTATGTCTTGCTTCTTGCGTAGGAATTGCATTTGATCCTACACAAAGAATTGCACTATATTGTGGCATTCCGTTTATTTTGTTTTGCTATGGAAGTTATTATCTGACACAAACCATAAAGAAAAGAGGAGTAGATCATGAAGAATGAAATTAACCCAATTGAAGCAATTTTACGAGATCATTCAGTGATGATTTTGGACGGAGCTTTAGCTACTGAGCTTGAAAGTCATGGGTGTGATTTGGACGATCCCCTGTGGTCCGCACGTGTATTACTTGAAAATCCAGAAGTGATTTACCAGGTTCACTCTGATTACTTTCGAGCTGGTGCTGACTGTGCGATAACGGCAAGCTATCAAGCAACAGTTGAAGGTTTCGCCCTCCGCGGAATACAAGAAAAAGAGGCATTGGATCTAATCAGGAAAACGGTTTTACTTGCAAGAAAAGCAAGAGATGAATTTTGGAAGGAAGAATATCAATCGAATAGACCTAAGCCATTGGTTGCTGCATCAGTTGGACCTTATGGGGCTTATCTTGCAGATGGGTCAGAGTATGTCGGGAATTATGGTGTTTCAGATGAAACTTTAGCGGCATTTCACCGCTCACGAATATCAGCTTTGATTGAAGCAGGAGCTGACATTTTAGCATTTGAAACGATTCCTTCCCTGCAAGAAGCAAAAATATTACATTCATTATTGAAAGATTATCCAGAAGTCTATGCTTGGCTATCCTTTTCTTTGAAAAATGAAAAAGCGATTAGTGACGGCACATTGCTGGAGGAGTGTGCCAGATTGTTTGGGGACAGTGAGCAAATTGCCGCAATTGGCATCAACTGTGCGCCTGTAACAGTTATCACGGAAGCCATACAGGTGTTGCGTGCAAACACGCATAAACCAATTATCGTCTACCCGAATTCCGGTGAATCTTATAATCCAGAAACTAAAACATGGCATGGTCCAGAATCATGTAATAGGCTCGATGTGAAATCTGAAGATTGGCACCATGCGGGGGCAAATATAATTGGAGGATGTTGCAGAACCGCTCCTCATCATATTGCAGCCATTTCAAGAAAGTGGCGACCTTCCGTGGTAACGATCTCCTAGCCTTTTTTTGTTATCAAAAATGGTTTGTTTAAATATGTAAGTAGTCGGTAAACCAATAAACAAAAAGAACAGGAAACGTCATTATCTGGCGGTTCCTGTTCTTTTTGAGCTCTTTATTCAGATTCGAGTGATTTGAGAGGTTTGAATTGTTATTCCTGCCATTTCAGAATCAAGCCGCGCAAGACGGGATGGGAATTTCAGGTAAACCAACCCTTTTGCAAAAACTGAAAAAAGAGAAATTAAATCATATTTTTTTCGTGCTTGGGAAAACTATACAAACAATGAATGGAAAGGAGAGAATGAGTTATGAGTCGTGGTAAAAATTTTAATCATAAAGAAAAAGGACATCCAGGAAATTTACCCAATAATAGAATTAGCGAAGAGAAGGAACACAGCCGCCAATACGAACAGATTGAAGATATTGTCACACATGAAGCTTTCAAAAATCGGGAAAAAGAAGATGAAATGCCTTAATATATGGAAATACAGCATATCTGTTGAGACATTATAATTGAGCAATTTTCCATTTCTTTAAGGATTTCAATAATAGAAGCACATGAATTAAGACATAACTCTCACTTCATGTTGCTTCTTTTTTTGATTAATTCACCAGGGGAAACCAAGATCTTTGTCATGATTTTTCTCTCATTGCAAATAGTTTAGAGGGAAAATTGGAGATAAAACTTAAATCAATCTTTCCTTGATGGAAAATGAATAAGTCTAAAGAGGACAACAGAAAAATGAAGATGGATGATTTTTTGGAAAACCGACTTTCTTCCATATAATAATTAATTAATAAACTCTAAATTTCTAAACAGAAATAATTACGTGCAACCGGCAAAGGGCGATCCGACCTTTCCTAATTGATGAAAGCCGCGGTATCTTTTATATGAACATGCCAGGCAGTATGAGAACATGTTGATGAAGTGCGGTTCTTTTTCCAAATACCAGTTTAAACAAGATGTCTGCTATATTTCATTTTGTTTATCGCGATTTATTTCCACTTCCCGTTTAGCTCTAATAAAGGCGATAAATTGAATCGTTTCCTCTTCAGAAAGGGAAATTCCATCTATAGCTAGCTCCATATCTGGTAAATCCGTTAATTCCATGACTTGAGGTGGCTCTTTATCCATATCCTTAGATGGATAATCCACTCGACCCAGAATGTAATCAGTTGAGGTATCATATAAGCCTGCCAATAAATTAATCGTTTCTAATGAAGGGCGGCGGTGTCCCGATTCGTAACCGGCATAGGTACTCTTGGCGATTCCGAGCCTGTCAGCGGTATATTGCAAAGACCATCTTTTGGCCTTCCTTAATGTAGTCAATCTATTTAAAATCATTATTATTACTCTCCTTTTATATAAATCCATTATAACATCATATTGAAAAAAGTGTACGCGTAATGAATAACTTTCGCTTGATTTCAATATGAAACATGACTATAATAACATGTGTTGTACGCGTTACATGAACATTTAAAGCGGAAACATCCTTTTCTGAGATGATAGAATGATAGTGAAACAGGGAGGCTAATTAGGGGGTAGTATATTGGAAAAGTTAAAATCAAAAATGAAGAAGTTGATGTTGCTTACTACAGGTGGTACAATTGCATCGTTAGAAGGAAAAAATGGACTTGTTCCAGAAATGAAAGCTGACGAAATTTTAGGCCACCTACCGGGATTGGATTTACTATGTCAGATTGATAGTAAGCCTTTGATGAATATTGATAGTACAAATATGCAGCCGGAAGATTGGACAGAAATGGCACAATCCATCCATGAGCAATACCATGATTACGATGGCTTTGTGATTACCCATGGAACAGATACAATGGCTTACACTTCTGCTGCGCTCTCATATATGTTACAAGATTTAGGGAAACCAATCGTCATTACTGGTTCTCAGGTACCGATTGCCTTTAAAAAGACAGATGCCAAAAGGAATATCTCTGATGCGATCCGGTTTGCTTGTGAAGATATTGGCGGGGTATATGTTGTTTTTGATGGCAGAGTCATTCAGGGTACGAGGGCCATTAAATTGAGAACGAAAAGCTATGATTCGTTTGAAAGTATTAACTATCCTTATATTGCTACCATATTCAAAGATAAAATTGAGTATCTAAAGCCAGTTCAATCACCAAAGAATAAGGAAGCTAAGTTGGATGCTTCCCTATGTACTGATGTTGCTTTAGTCAAGCTGCATCCCGGTATTAAGCCTGAATTCTTTGATTTCCTGAAAAATCAATGTCGGGGAATCGTAATTGAAAGCTATGGAAGCGGTGGTATTCCATTTCAAGGAAGAAACATTTTAGAGAAATTGAATGAGTTAGTACAATGTGGAATATCCGTTGTCATTACTACCCAATGCTTAGAAGAAGGGGAAGATATGGATATTTACGAAGTGGGACGAAAAGTCGACAAGAATGTCATCATTCGTTCCAGGAATATGAATACAGAAGCCATCGTTCCTAAGTTGATGTGGATATTAGCGAAGACGCAGGATCCTAAAAAAGTGAAGGAAATGATGGAAACACCGATTGCAGAGGACATTACATTCTAGAACAAACAAAGGGGCAAGAGGAAATGTTGATAGAAGAGAAAACATACCGAATCGAGAAAGACTTTCTTGGGGAAAAGGAAATTCCGGCAGATGTTTATTATGGTATACAAACTTTACGCGCAGTGGAAAATTTTCCGATTACCGGTTACAAAGTCAATGAAGAAATGATTCGAGCACTGGCCATGATTAAAAAAGCTGCCGCTTTAGCGAATATGGATACCAAACGGTTATATGATGGTATTGGAAGCGCTATCGTTAAAGCTTCTGAAGAAGTGATCGATGGAAAGTGGCATGAATATTTCATCGTTGACCCAATTCAAGGCGGTGCGGGTACATCGATGAATATGAATATTAATGAAATCGTTGCCAACCGTGCGTTAGAACTTATGGGACACAATAAAGGTGATTATGTACATGTTAGCCCAAATAGCCATGTTAACATGTCTCAATCAACCAATGACGTATTCCCAACTGCCATTCATTTATCAACACTGCGTCTTTTGGAGCAATTGTTACAAACAATGACCAAGATGAGTACAGTTTTAAAGAAAAAAGCAAAACAATTTGATCATGTTATCAAAATGGGACGCACACATCTTCAGGACGCAGTGCCGATTCGCCTTGGTCAGGAATTCGAGGCTTACAGTCGCGTTTTGGATCGGGATATAAAAAGAATAAGTCAATCACGTCAACATTTATATGAAGTGAATATGGGAGCAACAGCAGTGGGAACGGGATTGAACGCAGATCCGCGTTACATTGAAAACGTTGTTACTTATTTAGCTGAAATCAGTAACTTGCCGCTTGTAGGAGCAGAACATTTAGTAGATGCAACCCAAAATACGGATGCATACACTGAGGTATCAGCTTCATTGAAAGTATGTATGATGAATATGTCTAAAATTGCAAATGATTTACGTTTGATGGCTTCAGGACCGAGAGCGGGATTAGGAGAAATCACACTTCCAGCCCGTCAACCAGGTTCATCCATCATGCCAGGTAAAGTAAATCCAGTCATGCCAGAATTAATTAATCAAGTCGCTTTCCAAGTAATAGGGAACGATAATACGATTTGCTTAGCATCAGAAGCGGGACAACTAGAGTTGAACGTAATGGAGCCAGTGCTTGTATTCAATTTGTTGCAATCAATCAGCATTATGAACAATGCTTTCAATGTCTTTACAGATTATTGCTTGGAAGGCATTGAGGCTAATGAGCAGCATTTAAAAGATTATGTCGAACAAAGTGTCGGAGTGATTACAGCAGTCAACCCGCACCTTGGGTACGAAGTGGTTTCACGTATTGCCCGTGAAGCGATATTGAAAGGGAAATCAGTTCGCGAACTTTGTTTACAATATGATGTGTTGACAGAAGAAGAATTGGATCTGATTCTAAATCCTTATGAGATGACAAAACCCGGAATAGCGGGGGCTTCTCTTTTTGATCGGCAATAAACAGTATTCTGGTGGAAAACATGAATCTATATGATTTTTGATATAATGACCATGCCTTTAGGACCATTGGTATAAAGGCATGGTCATTTTTTTATATTCATTTCAATAGAGTATGTCAAACTAACGTCCGTCAACTGCTTTTTGTCAAAGATAACTGAATATTCAGTTATCAGGGGCGTCAATCTAATCATGGATGGGTTTAACTGATAATAGAAAACCCATCCCCCTAGAATATATCCAGGGGGATGGGGAAACTTGAGCTCAATAATATGCCTGTATTAGCCCTTTACTACTTCCTGTCCTCGGACATTCCAAGTACATGCAAAGACCACTACTGCCAGCACACAAGAAATCGTAATCAATGTAAAACCTGCATTCCAGTGAAAAGTCAACTACATATCCCATAATGGCATTAGCCGCTACAGATCCACCTAGATATCCAAACAAGCCAGTCAGTCCTGCTGCAGTGCCTGCAGCTTTTTTAGGAACTAAATCAAGTGCTTGCAGACCTATTAACATTACTGGTCCATAAATTAAGAATCCAATCGCAATTAGGGATATAATATCAATCATTGGGTTGCCTGCAGGGTTAAACCAATAAACAAGGACTGCGATTAATACTCCTAGCATGAAGACAACGCCAGCAGGTCCCCGACGGCCTTTAAAAACTTTATCAGAGATATAGCCGCATAATAAAGTACCCGGAATACCTGCCCATTCGTATAAGAAATAAGCCGTACTGGACTCGTCCATGTTGAAGCCTTTTTCTTCGCTTAAATAGGTTGGTGCCCAATCAAGTACCCCATAACGGACGAAATAAACAAAGATGTTTGCAATCGCAATCGCCCAGACCCATTTGTTATTTAATACATATTTAAATAATATCTCTTTTGTTGTCAGTTCTGTTTCAAACGTTTTTTTCATTTTATTTGGAAAATCATTACGATACTCTTCAATCGGTGGCTCCCTGACCGCCCGCGGAAAGCGAGTGCCTGAAGTGGAAATCAACGCTTATATTTTACACTCCCTCAAAAAAATGTAGGCATTCTATATTTGTATCGAGTTTGTCTAAAGTCTGAGTCCCAGCAAAAAAACGATCGTTCCTCAGGGGCGATTCTTTGCTGTTATTGTCTTTAAATGGTTTCTTACACCGGGAGAATTTTGTTCAAGAATCTAATCTTACCGTTCTATTCAATATTGTTAAGCCATACATTACAAAGATGTAAATAGAATGATTAAGGGGGAACTGCTTTGTCAGAAGGTGTGCATAGTATCATATTACCTGTTTCCAAAAAAACGGTATGGGGTTTTGTAAGTAGCATAAATCGTTGGGCACCTCTAGTCCCAGGATATATCAATCATGAGATGATAAATGAGCGGACACTTATTTGGGAGTTTAAAAGCGATTTGGGATTAATGAAGAAGAAAATTAAACTGGAAGTGAATATATTGGAATGGATTGAACCAGATAAGGTAACATTTAAGCTTAAGGGATTAAATGAAAAATTTGATGGGCATGGCTATTTTTTAGCGGAAGAGTGCGGAATTGGACAGACTAAAATGACTGGCTGCCTGGCGATTACAGCAAAAGGCGCAAAAGCCCCTATCGTCAATGCTTTGTTAAAAACCTACGTTCCCCAAATGACGATCGAGTTTTCTGAGGCAGTTGCACAAAGTCTTCTTGTACAAAAATAGGAATTACATATTGGAGTTTTATTGGATATTGGTACTTGACAATTATACCTAAGTGGTATGTATTATAAATTGTAAGATTTTTATCAAACCTTCATTTCGACTGAAAAGGTTTTATGATGGATGTCTGGATAGGATTCATAAGTAATAGGCAGGGTAGGAGGCCTCATATGGAGTACGATAAGCAGGTTAAAAATAGAGTAAAGCGAATTGAAGGACAGCTTCGTGGGATTTTGAAAATGATGGAGGATAATAAAGATTGCAGGGATGTAGTAACTCAGTTATCTGCAACCAGATCTGCAATCGATCGGACAATTGGGGTGATAGTAAGTTCCAATCTTGTTGAATGCGTCCGGGAGGCTAATGATTCCGGAGAGAAGAATCCCGAAGAGCTAGTGAAAGAAGCTGTGAATTTATTAGTGAAAAGCCGGTAAGCAATTATTTATTGTTAAATAGGGATTTTTAAGACAATTATTATTAGACTGCCCTGGCCAATCTGAGAAATTTTAGTGTCCGGGGTGGATGGATTTTTTAAAATGGGCCTCTACAAGAAGAGGTCCATTTTTGTGAATTCTCTGTTTTCATTTCTGATAAGCAAATCCTTTGATATAAAGAATTTGCATGGTATCCTTAAAGGGATAAAAATTTAGTGAGGGTATGCTATGGAATTTACGCATGTTACATCGGTTTTGCTCGGCCTCGTCATCATTCTAAATATTTTATTTGCAACGATTGTCATATTTTTTGAAAGAAGGGAAGCGAGCACTACCTGGGCTTGGTTATTGGTTTTATATTTTTTGCCTGTAGTCGGTTTTATTTTATACCTGCTTTTTGGAACAAGTTTAAGGCACGCACACTTATTCCAATGGGAGGATAAGAAGAAGATTGGGATTGAAGAAATCATTGATAAACAGATGGAAGAGCTTTCAACGAATCATTTTCCTTTTCGAAATGCTTCTTCGAGTAATTATCGTGATTTGATTTATATGCATCTCCGAAATAATGATGCCGTACTTACTGAAGATAATCAAGTCGATATTTTTACGGAAGGGAAAAATAAGTTTGATCAGCTTTTTAAAGATATCGAAGCGGCCGAAAACCATATACATATACAATATTACATCATTCAAAGGGACGGCCTGGGTAAACGATTCATTGAAGCTTTGACTAAAAAAGCGAATGAAGGCGTCAAAGTTCGGCTGCTTTATGACGAACTGGGATCTAGAGGGATGACCAAACGTTTCTTCAGGGAATTTAGGCAGGCTGGAGGACGAGTGGAGGCATTCTTTCCTTCCAAATTAAAATTTATAAATTTACGACTGAATTTCCGTAACCATCGAAAGCTCGTCATCATAGATGGAAAAGTAGGGTATGTTGGAGGCTTTAATGTTGGGGATGAATATTTAGGGCTTAATCCAAAATTCGGTTATTGGCGTGATACACACCTTCGTATAGAGGGTTCGGCTGTCAAAGCCATTCAAACTCGGTTTATCCTGGATTGGAATCAGGCATCAAAGCATCATGATATAACTTATCAGCCACATTATTTCCCTATTGTAGAGACCCAAGGGAATATAGATTTGCAAATAGTGACAAGTGGGCCGGATTCTGAATGGGAACAAATTAAAAATGGCTATATTAAATTAATTTCATCAGCAAAGAAATCGATTCTCATTCAAACACCTTACTTCATACCGGATGCCAGTTTATTGGATGCACTCAGGATTGCCAGCTTATCAGGGGTAGATGTAAAAATCATGATTCCGAATAAACCTGATCATCTTTTTGTTTATTGGGCAACGACTTACAATGCAGGGCAGTTATTAAGAGCGGGTGCTAAGGTATACATCTATGATAACGGCTTTATTCATGCGAAGATGATCGTGGTGGACGAAGAGGTCTCCTCGGTGGGGACAGCTAACATTGATGTCCGTAGTTTTAAATTGAACTTTGAGGTCAATGCCTTCATTTATGATGAAGGAATGGCCGAAACACTGACCAGGATTTTTTATAAGGATGTCGAAGTATGCAGGCAGCTTACAATTGAAGAGTTTGAAAAGCGATCAAAGTGGATTCGTTTTAAAGAGTCCATTGCAAGGCTGGTATCACCGATATTATAATATTCTAAATAAGCGGAACCATTACTACATGGTCTGTTCAGACTGTAGACAAATTCGGAAAATAGAGTTTGCCTGCAGTTTTTTTACTTAAAAATAGTACGGAGCTTGATTTCAGAAATCCATTCCCTTTTAGTTGTAGACCATTGTTATTCATTGAGTTTGCAAAATCCTTGACTTCCTCACCAGGCACGCGCTTTCCCCACAGGAGTCTCGCACACCCACTCCAATCAACCTTGCTTTATTTTAGATGGAGCCTCTTTTGTCTCAAAGTCAATAATTGAGGCTTCCTGCATTTTTAAAACAAGTACGGAGCTTTATTTCATAAAACGGCAGTCTTATCTTCAAAACACGGTTTGTGGTGAGACCATTCCGAACTCGGTTTTGGTACAATAGTTTATATCCAGAAAAGGGGGAAAAGCCGTGAAAACGTTTATAATCACAGGAGCTTCAAAAGGTCTAGGTGCTGCCATCGCCAAAGGATGTTTACAGGCGAGTGATCATTGCATTTTAGTTTCCCGCACCGCCCATCCTGAAATGCAGCGGATGGCTGACCGTTCCGGGACGAAACTTACATTTATTTCGCTGGACTTGAATGAAACAGAAAAGTTACCTTCCTTAGTCAATGATATTCTTGCTGCCGTCGATGATACAAGTGACATTTATTTCATTAACAATGCAGGTGTCATTGAACCGATAAAGCCAGTAGGAAACCTTGGTATAAAAAATTTGGAAACGAGCATGAGGGTGAATTTCATGGCACCCATCGTATTGGCTGATGAATTCGTTAAACAGACAAAGGACTGGAACAGAAAGAAGGTAATGGTCAACATATCTTCAGGAGCAGCAAAAAATCTTTATCATGGCTGGGCAGCCTATTGCAGTACTAAGGCGGGGCTGGAAATGTTTACACGGGTTGCAGGGTTGGAACAGGATAAAACGTCTTATCCTACGTCTCTCATTTCTTTTTCACCAGGTGTAATGGATACGGAGATGCAAGGGACAATCCGATCAGCAGACGAACGGGACTTTGCTGATCGAGACAAATTTCATGAATATAAAGAGAAGGGCATATTAAGAAGCCCCGAATTTGTGGCAGATAAACTTTTGCAGCTGCTTGAAGCAGAAGACTTGGAAAATGGGAAGTTCTACGACATTAAGAATTTACTTTGATGTATAGGAGAATATGAAGCGAAAAATCAATTGATGGCTTATAGCGTAGGGGGTGTCCCTTTGGACAGCCTCTTTTTTTTGATCCTTTATTCCATTAAAAAAACGAATCATCATTAGGAAATGTGATAATTCGTTCTATCCAATTACCTGAATAACATAAACTTTTTTTAGGGAGTTTGGAGGGTTTTGAATGACGATCATTATTGTGAAAAAAGGTGACACCCTTTGGGAAATTGCCTCGAAAAACAAAGTTGCCCCATCGAGGATAATTGAAGTCAACGGATTGGAATCAACAACTTTGGTTCCTGGTCTGGCGTTGTATATACCTAATGAAAAAGCGGTGAATCGAAGGTATCTAATTAAAAGTCAGGATACCCTTACTAAAATCGGCAGTCGTTTTGGTACGAGTGCAGCGGCAATCAAGGAGGAAAACCCTGGAATCTCTGAAAACTCGCTAAAAGTCGGTACGGAAATTTTGATACCGTCTCCTTACAAAAATCAATTGATTACGCTGGGTTTTGCCTTCCCGACCACAGGTGGAGTCGTATTTGAAACACTTGAGCAGAATGGTGATAAATTATCCTATTTAGCCATTGTCGCTTATTCGTTTACAAGGGAAGGAAATGCGTACGTTGATGGAGATGATCTCCCGCTTATCGCGAAATGCGAACAGACAGGGGTGACGCCGCTACTGATGATCAGAAACTTTCAAGATGGTGATTTCGATGCTGATTTGGCTGGTGATGTCCTTGCCAGTTCAGTATACAGAGCTAATTTAATCAATAGTATGCTGACTTTCGTTAGGGAGAAAGGCTATGGGGGTGTCAGCATGGACATCGAATTCATCCCACCTGCCAGGCGTTCCGATTATGTGCTTTTTTTAAAAGAATTAAAGGAGGGATTGAACGAACTGATCCTGCATGTGAACGTTCATGCAAAAACAGCGGATAATCCTGATAATCGAATTGTAGGCGGGCATGATTATCGGGGGATCGGAGAGGCGGCAGACCTTGTTGCAGTAATGACCATTGACTATGGGTATCCAACTGGACCGCCTGAACCCATTTCCCCACTCTGGTGGATGGGAGAGGTTCTACGTTATGCTTTGTTGAATATCCCAGAGTATAAACTGCAGTCGGCATTTCCTATGTATGGATACGATTGGATTGTACCAAGCCACGAGACGAAAGCTTTATCAGCTCAAAATGCCCAAAATCTTGCCATTGCAACTGGTGCTGAAATAACTTTTGACACCTCAGCGGCTTCACCTTCCTATTCCTATCGAAGAGAGAATTCGAATCATGTCGTTTGGTTTGAAGATATTCGATCGATAAGTGCAAAATATGAAATGATTGATGCATATGAACTGATAGGTGCAACTTATTGGCAGATTGGTTTGGAATTCCCGCAGAATTGGGAGTTTATAGATAATAATATCTGGATTATCAAATAGAATGAATGGGTGCAGGCGGTTCATATATTTACTTCTTTCGTTTGGTTGTACAACTTTTAACAGAGGCAATATTGTTCGACGGGCATTGAAACGATAAAAAAGGAGCCATGGAAAACCAAGGCTCCTTTTGGTAGTGAATCGAAAGACATGCATCATCCAGGAAGATTGGATGACTGATTTGACAGTGATTGATCACATTGCTTCCCTTGTAAGTCGTTCCTTTTAAAAATTGCATAAAGAAAGGCAAGAAATATCAGGGTGGAGGAAAATTGGAACGTTGTTTTGACACTGTATGTTTCCGTTATAAAGCCTAATAGTAAGACAGAGCCGGCAAATGTAAGATTGATGACTGCTCCCCAAACGGCATAAATTTTTGCAAGAGTCTTTTCCGTAGCATGATCTTGGAATAGCTTTGTATAGATCACTTCCCGGATTTGTTCTGGGAGACCGTACAGGCATGCCAGCAGCAAAGCTAAAGTAGGAATACTGGTAGTTCCAAAAAGCAGGATCAGCAGTGAACTGAGAAATAGCCCGAGAGTGATGAAGAATCCAATATGTTTTTCTAGTAACTTGGCAAAACGGATGACGATCAATCCACTTAAAATCATGCCGACAAAGTAGCTTGTGTTAATGTACCCCCACCATTCCTCACCAAGTTGCAGGTTCTGTTCTACGTATATATATAGAACGGCAGCCACCCACACGCTTGAAGCTAAAGTGGTTATGAAATCAATGGAAATGAGGGTACGTATAGTTGGGATTTGACGAATCGCAACCCATCCGGATTTAATCGAACCCCAGTTTGACGGAGCAACAGGGGCCGTCGTTTGTTCTGGGTCTTTGATTCTGCCTGTATAGATTGTTGAAACGGCATAAAGCATGACCGTAAGCCAAATGATGAAACTGCTGTTGGTACTTATCAATAAGACGGAACCTAGAGGCCATCCTGCTACAAAGATGGTCTGGGTGATCACATTCAAGAAACCATTCGCTTTCATCCGCTCTTCTTTTGGAACTAATTGAGGAACCAAAGCTGCGCTAACCGGGGCAGCGACTCCGTCCAATAATGAAATCAAGGCAATGAAGAAAATGACGGCAACAGAAAAACCATGATTGAAGCTTATTATAAAGATTCCTAGGCAAACGAGTAAGACCGTTTTCCACCATTGAGATTGCACGATGATTCTTTTTAAAGGAAACCTGTCGATGACAAGGGGGGCAAGTAAACTGCTGATGAACCGAAAAATCGTTGTAATGAACGGGAGCAAACTCAAATAGAGGGCAGATCCCGTCAAGTTATATAATAGTGAAATCAACCCGACTACATAAAAAATATCCCCTAGATTTGCAAATGCCTGACCAATCCAAAGGCATCGAAACGATGTGTTTTTCATGAATACCATCCTTTACGAAAATAAAGTTCATGGATATATAGAATGGTTTATTTTTTTACACTGGATTCACTCCTTCATTCAATAGATTGCATGAGCCGGGTTGGCTGTTTTATAGATGATTTTACCATAATATGAACGTGGGGGTTCTGAAATGCTTGCTCAATATTGAATATGGAATTATACTCCTTAATATATGTAAAAAAGGAGAAAAATTTGATGATTCGACGTTTTGCTTCATATTACCTGCCGCATAAGCGGTTATTCATTATTGATTTCTTCAGTGCAGTGGTCGTGGCTGTACTTGAACTTGCATTTCCGCTAGCAGTTCAGTGGTTTATTGATACACTGCTGCCTGGCGACGATTGGTCTGCCATTGTTTCGGTAAGTGCCGGTTTGTTCCTGCTTTATATCATTAGTACCTTCTTGCAGTTCATCGTAGGGTACTGGGGTCACAAATTGGGTATAAATATCGAGACTGATATGCGTGAGGAATTATTTGAGCACGTGCAGAAACAATCATTTCGTTTTTTTGATAACACGAAAACCGGCCATATCATGAGCCGCATAACCAATGATCTGTTCGATATTGGTGAACTTGCTCACCATGGTCCCGAAGATTTATTCATTGCCTTCATGACTTTTATAGGTGCATTTTGGATTATGTTGACAATCAATGTGAAACTGGCACTCGTATCGGTTTGTATTTTACCTTTCCTCGTGTTATTGATTGTCATAAGTAATTTAAAGATGAATAAATCTTGGAAGAAAATGTATACAGAGGTTGCGGATGTAAATGCCCGTGTGGAAGATAGCGTCTCAGGAGTGAGGGTTGTACAATCCTTTACGAATGAAACATATGAAATGAAAAGATTTGCTACTAATAATCGCAGATTCCGTAAAGCGAAACTACTAGGATATAAGGTAATGTCCTTTAGCTTATCAGGTATTTACATGATGACGAGGTTCATGACCCTTGCCGTGTTGGTGATAGGAGCTTGGCTAACTTTTCATGGGCAGCTATCTTATGGGGAACTGGTTGCATTCGTCTTATATGTTAACGTATTATTTAAGCCGATCGACAAAATCAGTGCGTTGATGGAACTATATCCAAAAGGGATGGCCGGTTTTAAACGTTTCACGGAACTACTGGATGTCGCGCCTGATGTAGTGGATAAAAAGGATGCAATTGAGGTGACCACCCTTTTGGGGGATATTTCCTTTAAAGATGTTTCTTTTAACTATGAAGACAAAAAGCCAGTTTTAAAAGGAATTGATCTAACAATTAAAGCTGGTGAAACCATCGCTTTTGTCGGGCCTTCAGGAGCTGGGAAAACGACCATATGTTCATTGATCCCACGTTTTTATGATGTTAAGGCCGGTTCAATATCCATTGACGGAATTGATATTCGTGAAATGACGAAAAAGTCATTGCGCTCACAAATTGGCATAGTCCAGCAAGATGTATTCCTTTTCACAGGAACAGTAAAAGAGAACATTGCGTATGGAATGCTTGGAGCATCGGATGAACAAATTCAAGAAGCCGCCAGGAAAGCCCATTTGGAGACTTTCATTGAAGGACTTCCAGAAGGCTATGAAACTCAAATAGGTGAACGAGGCTTGAAATTATCCGGAGGACAAAAACAACGAATTGCAATAGCGAGAATGTTTTTAAAGAATCCGCCAATATTAATTCTCGATGAGGCAACCTCTGCACTCGATACGGAGACGGAAAGAATCATTCAACAGGCCCTTACGGAACTAGCTGAAAACAGAACGACGTTAATCATCGCACACCGATTGGCAACCATTCGAAACGCCGACAAGATCGTGGTTGTTACGGAAGAAGGAATTGCTGAAGAAGGTGGTCACGATGACTTACTTAAGCAGGGGGGCATTTTTGCCAATCTGCATCAATTACAATTTCAAAAATGATGGTGATCAAAAGCTACATGCCCTTTCATTGAGGATATGTAGCTTTTTTTATTTGGTGGAGTTATTTCTTATTGAGTTAAATATTTCCATTTTAAAAGAATGGAAGTGCCCTTTTTGTTAACATATAACTTGATTCTTAAATTGTTTTCATTTGAGGGTGCGGTATGCGGATAGACTCCAAAACCTGTATCTGCTTGCGCCAGTCTTTAACTATCATTAAACACATAAGTCTTCATATTGACGAGTCGGGGCAGTAGGCACTTAATTTGAGAGTTGGTCTAGGCAGTCTTGCAACTGGATTTTGCACCGCTTATTGATTGGGCCATACCGAACTGAATGTCAGTGGAAGTAGGTATGCAGTGTACTAACAACCGAATCACGGGTAATAAAAGTTATGGAAAATATAATAATGTAGCAAATGGGAGGACTTGGAGTTGATCCAGGTCTTTTTTTGGTTCATTAACTTCACTTGAAATAGCAGATTCTTGATTTAGGATAAGTAAACTCATGCCCTATTCCGAAAATGCAACGGAACCGATTCTTCAAGTTATCCATAAAATAATTAAAGATGTTTTAGTAATGGGTAATATTTTTAAAAAATATGGAGAGGGTTTGAAGAAGGTTGAAGCACCCAATATTTTTACAACCGGTTTTCAAAGAAAAAATATGGGGAGGCACTGCGTTACGAGACAAATTCCATTATAACATTCCTTCACAAAACACAGGTGAATGCTGGGCAATTTCTGCCCATCCAAATGGGCAAAGTATTGTAAGTGCAGGTCAATTTAAAGGCCTTTCCCTAGGAGAACTTTGGCGAAAACACCCTGGGATTTTTGGTGGGATGAAACAGGGGGATTTTCCACTTTTAACAAAAATTCTAGATGCGAATAATGATTTATCTATACAAGTCCATCCTAACGATGAAAATTCTAATAACAAGGAAAACGGAATGCAGGGTAAAACAGAGTGCTGGTATATAATCCATTGTGAAGAAGATTCAGAGATTGTACTTGGGCATAATGCAAATACAAAGGATGAATTAATAAACATGATTGAAAATAAGCAATGGGATCGATTGCTTAAAAGAGTAAAAATTAAACCGGGTGACTTTTTCTATGTACCAGCTGGTACGATACATTCTCTTGGTAAAGGAATCCTTGTTTTGGAAACACAACAAAGCTCTGACTCCACTTACCGTGTCTATGATTATGACCGTGTCGACAGTAATGGTAACCTTAGAGAATTACATTTGGATAAAGCGATTGATGTAACGATAATTCCTCATGAACTAAAAGAATCAGGTTGTATAGTGATAAAAAAAGAAGAGGCAACCATTACAAGATTTGTAGATTCAGAGTATTTCTCTGTATATAAATGGGAAGTGAATGGTGTTTATTCTAATACACAAAACGAAAAGTTTCAATTAGCAAGTGTAATCGAAGGAACTGGTCAAATTAAAACAGCAGAAGGAACATCTTTATTCAAAAAAGGAGACCACTTTATTCTGCCGTTCGATTTAGGGGATTTTGAAATTAAGGGTAATTTAGAGCTAATCGTTTCACACCCATAAGGTTGTAGTCGGAATTATAATGAAAGAGGTATGAAAAGTAAAATATAATAATAATACCCAAATATCAATAATAACTTAAGAAAGCAAACAAATTTTTATTCAAATATTATGTCAAGTGAGTATGTCAGCCATATAGGTAATAAAACATGATTTGAAAGGAACTCTTTTATTCGTGTAAAACATCTGATGCTAATTCAATAAAAAGGTGGTAAAGAATGAAGGGAGTAATACTTGCTGGTGGTACAGGGTCCCGTCTAGAGCCATTGACTAAGTTTCTGAATAAGCATCTTTTGCCAGTAGGTCCTTATCCGATGATTTTTTGGTCAATTTTAAAGTTGAAAGAAGCCGGAATAAATGAAATTTTAATTGTAACAAATAAAAACCATCTTAGTTCCTTTATCGAATTATTGGGACTCGGGGAAGATCTCCATGTAAACATTCAATTTAAAATACAGGGTAACGTAGGTGGAGGAATAGCGGATGCATTAATATCAGCTAATGATTATATAAAAAATGAAAAGTTTGTCGTATTACTAGGAGATAATATTTTTGAAGATTCATTATCCCCATTTGTTCAGTCATTTCAAAAACAGAAAAAGGGTGCAAGGTTACTTCTAAAAGAAGCGGAAGATCTTACTCGATATGGTGTACCTCATTTAGACATAACCAACCAAAAAATAAAATCCATCATTGAAAAACCGAGCAATCCTCCGTCTTCGTATTGTGTGACTGGAATCTATATGTTTGATCAAAAGGTTTTTGAATATATTGAAACGATTCATCCTTCACATCGAAATGAGTTGGAAATAACCGATGTGATTAATCTATATATTCAAGATGATCAACTGCAATATGATATTTTGCAAGGATGGTGGGTTGATGCAGGTACACATGATTCGCTTTATCAAGCCAATCAATATGTATACGAAAAAATAAAGAAGGAGGATGCGAAGTGAAACGACACCTCCTCATAACAGGTGGAGCCGGTTTTATTGGATCTAATTTTATATCCTATTTACTTGAAAATACTAAATACTATATAACCAACGTGGACTCTTTAACCTATGCCGGTAATCTTGAGAATATCCAATCATTTGAGAAATCGAATCGCTGTCGTAGAATTAAAGCGGATATTGGTGAAAAAACAGAATTATCCAAGGTATTTGATCAAGATTACTTTGCCATCATTAATTTCGCTGCAGAATCCCATGTAGACCGTAGTATCGAGGATGCATTTCCATTTATTCACACTAATATTATAGGGACATATAACCTATTACAAGCAGTTATATCTGGAAAAGCTCATAAAATGATTCAAATCTCAACCGATGAAGTATATGGTTCTTTAGAGCCGTATGATTCTCCATTCACTGAAACAACTTCTCTTTCTCCGAACAATCCATATTCAGCAAGTAAAGCCAGTGCGGATTTATTGGTAAGATCTTACTTCCAAACCTATCAGCTGCCGTTAACGGTTACCCGGTGCAGCAATAACTATGGTCCCATGCAACATACAGAAAAATTCATTCCTAAAGTCATTACGAGAGCCTTGAATAATATGGAAATCCCTTTATATGGCGACGGATTAAACATTCGTGACTGGATATATGTTGAGGATCATTGCCGGGCGATCCATGCTGTTCTTGAAAAGGGAGTGGCCGGAGAGGTCTATAATATTGGAGGTTCTGAAGAAAAAACAAATCGAGAAATAATCGACTATATTTTAAAGAAGTTAAGAAAAGAGGAAACACTAATCAAGCATGTAGCGGACCGAAAAGGGCATGATCGTCGATACTCCATGGATTCCTCGAAAATCTCGAGGGAACTAGGTTGGAGACCAACTATTTCTTTTCATGAAGGGATTCAAAAGACGATCGAATGGTATCGCCAAAACGAACAAAAGAATGGGTGAGAATTTGGATATTGTCATTACGGGTGCCAATGGCCAGTTAGGAAAAGAACTAGAAAGAAGGTTAGGTCCATTTCATAATGTGGTAAGTTTAAGTAAAAATGATTTAGACATATCAGAAAAAGAGGAAGTATATAAAAAAATCACCCACCTTGAGCCACAAATCATTATTCATGCTGCCGCATTTACTGCCGTGGATCAATGTGAAACGGACCGTAGAAAGGCTTTTGAGGTAAATAGCCTTGGTACGGGCTATATTTCGAATGCTGCAAATATGGTTGGCGCTCGGGTATTTTATATTAGTTCTGATTATGTGTTTGATGGAAATAAGCAATCTCCTTATTTGGAAGAAGATGTTCCAAACCCACAATCAATTTACGGTATAAGCAAGTGGATTGGGGAACAATTCGTACTTTCAATAAATAATGGTATAGTGATCCGCACTTCCTGGTTATATGGTCATGAAGGAAAGAATTTTGTGAAGACCATGTTAGAACTGGCGAAAAAAAATAAGGAAATAAGAGTTGTAAATGATCAAGTGGGTTCCCCCACCTATGTTAATGATCTTGCTGAAACAATAAGTCATTTATTGAATAAGAAAAGTGGCATTTATCATGTATGTAATGAGGGTTCATGCTCTTGGTATATATTTGCAAAGGCTATTTTTGAGGAAGCTGGATTCGATCCATATTTGGTAAAAACCATAACGACTGAAGAATTTGGTGCTTTAGCCCCAAGACCTCATTTTTCAGTTTTAGAAAATAAAGCATTGCTTCGAGAAAATGTTCAAATTCCCCGTCCATGGAATGAAGCATTAAAGGAATTTATTCGAAAAGAGGTCTGTCATGATTGAAGGTGTAAGGGTAAAGAAACTTGTAAAACATTGTGATGACCGTGGCTTTTTTGCAGAGCTTGTCCGTGATGATGAACCTGAATTGTTATCGAGGTTTGGTCAGGCTTCTTGTTCGATGAGTTATCCAGGAGTCATAAAAGCTTTTCATTATCATGAGAAACAGGATGACCTATGGTTTTTTCCTTCTGGAAATGCCCAAGTCGTTCTTTATGATTTGAGGGAAGGTTCTTCTACAAAGGGTGAAACTGATGTGTATTATATGGGGGAGGAAAATCCAATCATGCTACTGATACCAAAAGGCGTTGCACACGGGTATCGGGTTCTCGGGCAAAAACCTGCAACGATTCTATACTTCACAACTGAGTCATATAACCCGAAAAATCCTGATGAGAAACGGATTAATTGGGATGATTCGGAAATAGGTTTTTCATGGGAGACAGAAAATAAATAATGAGTTCTTTACAGAGAGAAATTAAAATGTAATTGGGGCCGGTTCTATTGTAGCTATTTATGGAATCTGGTTTTTTTCTTTGTCTTTTCCAGATTCGTTGAATTTCCGTGAAGCCTTTAATAATTCTTATTTTAATAAATTAATAAGTATATATAGAAATAACCAAAGTATAAATACATATATATCCTATTCCCTAAAATAATTGATGTCTCCAATGAATCCATGTATTAATATACCTTGGTACGTAGATCTTCATTAAACTTGATTCATCTCAAAAACTTGATTTAGATGCAAAAGTAATCTTAATTATATAAAACGTGAACGAAATCCACTATTTGTATTAAAGTAAAAATATTCATGAAAGGAAACGAATAGCTTGTAGTGATCTGAATTGAAATGGGATAATCCCAGACAAAATAGCAATTGAGGTGAAAATGATGAAAAATGGAGTAAATCTCATTGGATATGCTAGAGCTGAATCAGGTTTGGGTGAAGCATGTCGTTCGGCTGCCAAAGCTCTGCAATCTGTAGGTGTTCCGTTTTGCATCATTAATTTTCCTAGATGTCCTTCAAGACAAAATGACCTTAGTTGGAAACACAAAGAAGTAAAACAGCCTATTTATAAAACTAATATTTTTTTTATAAATGCAGACCAACTGTATTATCACTTTAGTTTAACCAATTTAAAAAGAGAATGGTTTAACAATCGATACAATATTGGATATTGGCATTGGGAATTGCCTGAATTTCCAGATACTTGGGTAAAGAGCTTCGATTTAATAAATGAAATTTGGGTTCCTTCACGTTTTATATTAAATTCAATTTCTTCGAAAACATCAAAACCTATTCATTTTATTCCCCATGCAATTTCCGTTGAAATCCCAAAAATAAATCGGACTCATTTTAGTTTACCAAATAATCGCTTTCTGTTTTTAACGATGTTCGATCTTCACAGTACATCAGCCAGAAAAAATCCCTTAGCGGTCGTAGAGGCATTTAAAAAAGCTTTTCCGCAAAATGATCATACAGTTGGTTTAGTTCTTAAGATCAATAATGCATCTCATTTTCCAAACGAAGTTAATTTAATAAAACAAAAAATTATGGGGTTAAATAATATATTTTTAATTGATAAAGTGTTAAGCCGCATAGAGGTTAATGGGTTAATGAATGTCACAGACAGTTTAATTTCCCTTCACCGTTCAGAAGGATTTGGTTTACCGCTAGCTGAAGCTATGTATTTGGGGAAACCAGTGATTGCAACAAACTGGTCGGGAAACGTTGATTTTATGAATGAAAACAATTCAAGTTTAGTTGATTTTACATTGAAAAATATTGAGGGAAATTACGGACCCTATTTAACAGATCAAAAATGGGCAGAACCTGAAATTGATCATGCTGCGTTTTTAATGAAAAAAATGGTGGATGATGCAGATTACGCTAATCGAATTGGTTTACAGGCTAAAAAAACAATATTAATTAAATACTCACCCAAAAATATAGGACGTATATATAAAATACGTCTAAATCAAATCGGATTATTATGATTAATAAAAGTATCATACTAAAATTTGAGCGAGACTTAGAAAAACTAAAAACCTAACTTACTTTGTAAAAAAAGAAAACTGTAGAGGCAACTTTTTTATGCTTATAAGGGTAACTTTGGTGTTCCTATTGTTCTTTATGACACATACTATGTAATTGAAAGATTTTGTATTTATTCTGGGTGTACTTAAATTTTATTACAAGGGTGTGTAGTAAAGTATGAAAGCAATCATTTTAGCGGGAGGACAGGGAACACGGTTTTGGCCATTAAGTACAAAAGATAAGCCTAAACAGTTTCAAAAAATAATTTCAAATGAAACAATGCTTCAACAAACTTATCAAAGATTTCGTGATTGGCTTCCAGCTGAAAAGGTGTTTGTAGTAACAACTGAGAAATATTTAAATCTTGTAAAAGAACAATTACCAGAGATTCATAAGGAAATGATTATATTGGAACCAGATCAAAGGGATACAGCTCCATGCATTGCACTGACTGCTCTGCACTTTCTGGAAAAAAATGATGATGAGGCTTTGGTTATATCTCCTTCTGATCAGTATATACAAGGCAGTAAATCCCTTCAAAATGCAATTAATTTAGCAGAAACGATAGCCGACAATGAAAATGCAATCGTTACACTTGGTGTAAACCCTATTAACCCTGAAACTGGATATGGGTATATTCGCACAAAACCGAATGCTCAATTTTATTCTTCCGTTTATCAGGTAGAAGCATTTATTGAAAAACCAGACATTAAAACGGCAGAAAAGTTGTTGCTTGAAGAAAATGTATATTGGAACACAGGCATTTTTATTTGGAAACCTTCGACAATTTCAGCATATTATAAAAAATTGCAACCAGAGATGTGGGAACTTATAAACAATAAAGAAGTTGACATAAAAGCAGCTTATTCAATGATTCCAAAAGTGTCTGTCGATTATGCAATCATAGAAAAAGCAGATAATCTTTATACCATACCAGTAAACTTTGTCTGGGATGACTTAGGTGTATGGACATCTTTGGAACGTGTTGAAACAGCTGACAAAAATAATAATTATCAAAAAGGTGAAGTTACTACATCCTCTTCTGAAAATTGTATTGTCTACACTGATCGTAAGACGCTCCTTATTGGAGTGAAGGACTTAATTGTAGTTTCAACAGAAGAGGGGATATTGGTTTGCCACAAATCAGAGGAACAAACTATAAAAAAGCTATTGAATAAAGAATGCTTCTCGGATAAACCATCCAAAGATGAATAGGAATCTCCAATAATAATTGATTTACGATGAAAATAACGAACGGAGGTTTAACTTATGAAAACAGCATTAATAACAGGAATTACAGGCCAGGACGGCTCATATTTGGCAGAACTGTTATTAGATCAGGGTTATAAAGTTTATGGATTAAAAAGAAGAACAGCTACCCCTAATCTTGAAAATATCAAATCTTTGATAAATGAAATTGATTTTATATCAGGTGATCTTCGCGATATTACATCTTTGACTGAAGCAGTGCAATTAGCAAAACCTGATGAAATTTATAATTTAGCAGCACAATCCTTTGTCGGCGATTCATGGCGTCAGCCAATCTATACGGGAGAGGTAACGGGACTCGGAGTAACGAACATGCTTGAGGCGATCCGTCAAGCAAAACCCGATGCACGGTTTTATCAGGCATCTAGTAGTGAAATGTTTGGGAAGGTGCTTGAAACGCCACAAAATGAAACGACACCATTCTACCCTAGAAGCCCATATGGTGTGGCAAAGGTTTATGGTCACTGGATTACTGTGAATTATCGAGAGAGTTACGATATGTATGCTTGCTCTGGAATTTTGTTTAATCATGAATCACCTCGCAGGGGAATAGATTTTGTTACCAGGAAAATTACTGATGCCGTTGCCAAAATAAAGCTTGGGATTCAAGATAAATTGCATCTAGGAAATATAGATTCAAAACGCGATTGGGGTTTTGCAGGAGATTATGTTAAAGCTATGTGGCTTATGCTGCAGCAAGATGAACCAGATGATTATGTTATTGCAACTGGAGAAACTCATACTGTTAAAGAATTCATTGAAATAGCTTTTGAACATGTTGGTTTAAACTGGCAGGAATATGTCGTTCAAGACCCACAGTTCATGAGACCTGCAGAGGTTGATATTTTGTTAGGAGATCCTTCAAAAGCAAAACAAAAATTAAAATGGGAGCCTCAAATAAACTTTGAACAACTGGTAAAGATGATGGTAGATCAGGACCTTGAAAATAATAAATAAAAAACAAATCTCTATTTTTATACTTTTTCCGTACATTATGAAAATAAAAACAATATTCATCAGACTTAAACTTAGTTATTTTTCCTAAATTCCGTCTTTTTACTTATAAATATATCTTTATTGACATACCTTGTTTGTTATTTAAAAAATCGATTGCGCATGAGGAAAAAGGTTGGGGGAACAGCCAATGTATTTTAAAGGAAAAGAGCATATGGTAGATCAATCTATATTTGAGAACATTCGCAACTCCTTCACGTATGAGTTTCGGGTAAAACCAAATGCATCCCATAAAATAGTCGATGAAACTTCCGTTGGAATTAGTGGACTATCCGGTCAAAGATATTTAATTGGACCAGCGCATTCTTTAACCCGGGAGAATGCAGGGGTAGGGGTATCCGCCGGTACCAACGGTGTAACGGTATTTGAACATTCTTCTTCACATCTCCCAGCCTTATTGGTATATGAAATACCAATAACAGAGTGGACACATGTTTCAATTGTTTATTGTGACAAAACACCTTCCTTGTATATCAATGGTGAATTCAAGAAAATGGGCCAAAAGAGCACCAAAAATAATGTATATGCTTCAGGGCATCTAGGCGGCTATGATCCATATGGTTTTTATATTGGACACGTTAAGGATATAAAACTTTGGGACTTTGCCAAAACTGAAACGGAAATTAAAGAAGGGATGCAGGAGATATTGACTGGGGAAGAAGAGGGATTATTTAGATATTGGTGGTTTCATAGTAATATAACAATTAGCCCTCCCAACCTTATCAATAATTTTATTTTAACCGCTCTTACCAAGTAAACATATTTGAGAAAACCAAAAGGGGCAGCATTCCTGTTAGAAGGATGTTCGGGCTCTTTTGAAAGAAAAAGAGCCCTCTTGTATGATGCATGAGTGTCAACGACCATTGACCCAGCATCAAACAAGGAGGACTTCTCTATGCAGTTTATATGGAATGAAAAAATTAATCAAGTTACTAAAAGCGTGTTCATTACGCTTGTTTTGTTGATGAACAAGGGCGCATGATAGAAAAAGCCCTCGCGTACATCAATCAAAAGAGGGCTTTTGAACACCTATATGAAAAGATTAGTCAAACAATGGATGAAGGATCTCTACTGTCTCTCAGAGGCAGCGTATGCATTTCTAACTATCAATTTATAACAAGAAGGATGACACGGAGAAGCCGGCAACATTACTAAACTAAGACCAAGAGGCCCGGGGCGGCATAGCAGGTCTCTGCCTTATGAATAGACCGAACGAAGGAATGTATGCGCAAATGATGATTAAAAGAATGGGAGGGTACGTCATCATAAGTTTCGCAGAGATCTATTGTGCATCACCTAGTGGAGAAAATAGCTAATGGTTTCCATAAATTTTAGCGAAGCGTAAGCTCGATGATTTATTAGATGAAAAAGTTTGTTTTTTAAAAGGTTGGTTTAAAGATACATTACCTAATGCTCTGATTCAAAACTTAACTATATTGAGATTAGATGGGGATATGTATGGTTAAACTATGGTTAGTTTAAGGAATCTTTACACAAAGGTTTCAATTGGTAGGTTTATCATTGGAGATGATTTTAGTTTACCAGGTTGTAATGCTGCGGTTATAGATTTTCGAACGGAAAATTATTTATTGATGAACCACTTGTAAACATCGATGCTAGTGGTGCTTTTATTCGAGGAAAATGAAAGATATCTAATTTTAAAAATCCTATGTTTACAACTTTAAGCCAAATTACCTTATTATATAGATTAATATTTAAAATAGTAATAATCCCGGAACTTCAAGTTAGGATTTAACGGTAGGCGATGTCTTTTTCAGACTAGTCTACCGTTTTTTTCCTTTATAAGATCTCGGGTTAATGTTTAAATCCAAGGTAAATAAATAGTAAAGACCATATTAAAATAGACGCCTAGTTTGTAAAACTAAACGCCGATATTTATGCTGGTTGCATATAAATATTAATAATATTAGTTTAAGGTTTAATCTCAAGAAAAGATCTTATCGTCCATTCCTACATATCTGAAAACATAAAAAGCCATTTTGGATAAGACAAATATGAATATCTTCCGTTAAATTTAATTCATCAATTACTTCTGTCACATCGGGAACGAGTGAATTCCCGTAGTCGTGCCAACAAATAATCCCACCTTGCCGTATTGTTTGCCGAGCTAAAAGGGTATCAAGTAAAACTCCCTCTTTAGAATGATCACCGTCAATTAGTATCAAATCTGCAATAGGTAAATCGGCCGCCGTTAAATCTCTCGTCCCATTGGGTTTTAAAATTAGTTCTACACGGGGATCATCTTTAACTAACTCCCCAGCCATTTGAGGCACTTCTCCCTGCTGTAGTGATAATGTAGTTTGAGAATCAGGTGTTAGGTCTATACCAATATATTTTTCTATCCAGGGGCTATTTTCTAAAATAACTTTTGCTGTTTCTCCTCGTTGAATACCGATTTCGATCACTGTTTTCAAACGAAATGTTCTCGAGAATGCAAGTAGTGGTTCTACATCCGCCCCCATAAAAATAGGTGGCTCTCCATCGAATGCACCACTACCAAAAATGTCAAAAAAAGTACTTCTATCTATAATGCTCATAATCTACCTCCAGTCCATTTAACTAATGTGATGTCATTTCAATTAATAATTGATATAAGATTTTTTATTCTTAAGGAACCCATTAATAGGATCCCATTAATTCATCTATTTCAGAATGTGTTAGCAAACTTGTATTAGTGTATGCGGATTCTAAAGCAAACATAACATCCAATAATAAAAACAAAAGTTCCTAAGTGTATTTAAAAGAACATACTTTTAAATGGGATTGCATAGCCTGATATATACGGACTTTTGAGTAATTAATTTTAAGACACTTGAATGTTATGAATTTATACGTATATAAAACATTAAGAATATATTCCGAAAAGTATCAAAGTTAAGGAAAGAAGGGTAGAATATGCGCATTTTATATATTTCTGTTCATGAGGTATTAGAGTATGATGAGTTAAAAATATTTAATGAATTAGGTTACGAATGTTTCTCTCATGGCGCTTATAGTCGACCACATATAGGAAGTTCACTTCGCCCACCTATCCCAGAGATGAATTATGATCCCAATTTCGCAGATTTAGTTGATCATTCCCCTAACAAAGATAATCTTGATTCCAGGCTTATTGATGATAAGGATATTATTATCATTATGCATTCACCTTCAATTGTAGTTAATAATTGGGATAAGATTAAGCATAAAAGGGTTATCTGGAGATCAATAGGGCAGTCTGTATCTTCAGTTGAACAAGTACTGAAGCCTTATCGGGAACAAGGTTTAGAGATTGTCCGCTATTCACCAAGAGAAAAAATGATTCCCGCATACCTTGGTGAAGACGCAATAATACGCTTTTATAAAGATCCATTAGAGTATAATGGGTGGAATGGTAATAATAACCAAATAATGGCTCTGAATCAGTCAATGAAACAAAGAGCAGTTGATTGTAATTACGATTTTTTTCATAAAACATGTAAAGGGTTTCCAGTTAAATTGTTTGGTGGAGGAAATGAGGGATTACCAGAAAGTGCTGGGAAGATAACATACGAACAATTAAAGCAGGAAATGAGGGATAACCGTATTTTTTTCTATACAGGAACACAAGTAACGAGTTATACCCTTGGCTTTATTGAGGCATTCATGACGGGAATTCCTATAGTTTCAATCGGAGAAAAACAGGGTAACCATCAATTTTATAAACAACAAACCTTTGAAATTCAGGATATTATTGAAAATGGTAAGGAAGGATATGTATCAGATAATATTTCAGAGTTAAAAATGTATATAAGTGAACTTATGAATAACCACCAATTTGCTAAAGAAATTAGTGATCGTGCCAGAATAAAAGCAATAAATTTGTTTGGGAAAGATAATATTAAAAAACAGTGGGGACAATATTTAAGTAAAAGTTGATAATTTTGAAATTAATAAAAGGTTATTTTGTGTGTTGTGATATTAACTACAAAGCTTAATAAAGGGAAGTTTAGATACGTTCCATAAATGTAAATAATTTGATCCGAGATGCATCTAAAAAAGCTTAAATAAGGAGAAAAATAAAATGATAGAACCATCAGGAATTACTTGGGTAGGACCAGTAGGTGATATCGGTGGATACGGTAATGTTTCGAGAAATTATTTAAGAGCATTGAAATATATAGGGTTCCCAGTATTAATTAACTTAAATGGCTCAATTGAAAAAGAACTTGGGAATGATGATAAGGAATTTTTGTACAATTACCGGTATATCCGGACGCCAGATAATAGCATAGGCCAGTCTTCAATACTATTTATTCATGGAACACCAGAGAATTTTGTGAATGGTAACAAATTTGGCTTTAAAAAAAGGATTGGAATAACTATTTTTGAAACGGATCGTATCCCAATGAGTTGGGTGAATTTGTGTAATACAATGGATGAAATTTGGGTACCTACTCAATTTAATTACCAGACTTTTACACAATCTGGTGTTGATCCATCGAAAGTAAAAGTTATCCACTATCCAATTGATTATACAAAATACAATCAATTATTTCCCCCATATCCATTTCCACCACAAGTAAGATCCTTTAGATTTTTATACACTATAGCCTTTGATTTTCGAAAAGGTCTAGATTTACTTATACCAAGTTTTTGTGAAGAATTTTCAAATGAGGAAGATGTTAGTCTTATCTTAAAGATTTACGTACCTAGTTGGAATCAAGAAAATGATTATTTAAAAGTAATTTCTTCATATATTCCCGTTAAAGAAAATAATCCTCACATCCATTTCATTATTGAAAAAATGCCTCAAGAAACTCTCTTATCCTTATATTCAAGCTGTAGTTGTTATGTTTCTACCGAGAGGGCTTGCGGTTGGGGAATGCCACAGATGGAAATGATGGCTATGGGAAAACCAGTTATTTCAATAAATTGGGGTGGAGTTACAGAATTCATGAATAACAGTAATTCTTTTCTTATACAACCAGAACTTGAATTAGAACCTGTTCATAATGAACTACAAAAGGCCAGACCTGAATTATACTTAGGACACAAGTGGGCAAAAGTTTTGAAACAAAATGTTAAGAAAGTAATGCGTGAAGCATTTGAAAACCATATAAAAAGAGAAGAAGTTTCAACAAATGCAAAACAAGACATAAGAAATAAATTCTCATTTCAGAATATTGCAAATCAAATTAAAGAGAGATTATAAGGGAAAAAGTTTAACGTCTATTAAAGGAACTTTAATAATACGGAAAATACGTAATAACTATTACTGACTGGCCTAAAGTTCTTCTTTTTACTTAAAGGCAGAAAAGTGATAGGAATTGAAAACCCGAAATAAAAGTGTGAGGAGAGCTAAATTTTTTATAAAAATAATTTATACTACTATTATTGAACTTTATGGAATCAAGAGGTGGTTTACAGGTTAATGGAGGTGGGTGATATTCAAATTGAAATTGAAATTGCATGGGATCAATAAATTGAGCAGATGTGGCCATCCGTTGGTACATCTGCTTTATAATATTCTTATCAGGTTTCGTAATTGAGAACTTCAATAATCTTTTGAAGTGTAATCTGTAAAAATTTCACTCACTGTTACTGATCACTTTCTTTGTTTAAGAGAATAGTGGTTACCATTTAATTGAACATAGGCAAAACCAAAATTAATTCCATGCTTTACATACGAGTTTTTTGATCTTCTTTATTTTTGAAATCAATAGTTGTAGTAGCAAAGGACCTAGCACAGACGCCCAAGCTTATGGCTCGATGCATTCATATAATAAAATATCAGTACTTTATGAAATTCAGCTCTTTCCAACAGATCGAAGCAATGAATATTAACCAAGTTATATTCCAATTTAAAAACAAGTTGAGGTGAATAGAGAATGACTCCGATTGTATCGGTCATTTTAACTAGTTACAACAAACCCAATACAATTGGTAAAGCCATAGAAAGTGTTCTCAATCAAACTTATCAGAATTGGGAACTTTTCATTATGGATGATAACTCCAATGAAGAAACAGTTAAAATCATAAAGCAATATATAAATAAGCCTAGAATACATTATTTTAACAGTAACATCCAAGACAGTGAAAGATACAAAACAACAAGGTATGCCACATTAATTAATGAAGCGATTCCTAAGACAAGAGGAAAGTATCTTACTTATTTAACGGATGACAACTCATTTTTACCTTCACGCTTTGAATCGATGTTAAAAGTACTGAATCGAAATTCTTCTATAGAAATCGTATATTCAAAGCAATTAGTGAAAACCATTAACGAATACGGAATAGTTGAACAGGAAAAAGTTCGAAAAACATATGGAGTGTTAAAGAATCCTGTGGGGTTTGTTGATCATTGTTCAATCATGCATACCAGGAATCTTGCAGAAAGGATATTTAAGGAATTTGGAAGCTACTGGAATGATGATCAAGCATACTGGTATAATGGGGATGCAGCTTTTTGGAGTCGTTTAACTAAATATAAGCCTTTTCATCCTATTCCGGAAGTTTTAGATATTGCGCTTAAGGATGATAAATCATTTCAGAGACTATATACTCATTTGCCAAAGAGCATACCAAACGGAACACTTGTAAGAGGGCCATCCTCAGAGACATATATTATTGATAATCAAGTACGGAGAAAGATTTCCCAAGAAGTGTTTACAAAATTAAAATATGATCCTAGCATGGTTGTGAAGATTCCGGATCCATTTATTTTCAAATATAAAGAGGGGACACCGGTCGATAGTCAGGTATTTATAAACTTTTTGCTTTTTCCGAATCAAAGGCTCGTGAAGGCGCAAAATCACCCGGCAGTATATTATCTGCAAAATAATCGCAAGCACCTCATTAAAAATGAAATAGCATTTAGAGATTTTAATTTTAGGTGGGATAAGATAATATCCACTGATGAACATTTATTAGCACAAATACCAGATGGTTTGCCTATTGAGGAATTATCCGAAAGCACCCCTATTTTGCCAGATGGTACCCTATTTAAGCATGAAAACTATTACATTAGCCTGAAGAATTGTTTACATCCTATAGAAAAACAGGTAGCGTTGAAACTGAACCTCCCTGTTTCGAATCCAGTTAAAATGGACCATTCGGTGTTATCTAAATTTAAAACAGGGGAGCCTTTTGAATGGGAGATTCTTTTTTGAAAATAAAAAGCCTTTCAAAAGGGAATATAATGATGCTCCCGATCGAAAGGCTTTTCGCGTTCCACAGTTTCTTTAATCTCTTTAAGGTCACTCATCTTCCATTTAAGAAAGAACTTTTTTTGGCTGTCTAGGATGATTTTATTCTGCAATGCTCTATTTAACCTAAAACTACTACTGCCATAATGATGAATAAAAACATCATTTGCTACCCATAGTTCTCTATTGGATATTTGAGCCCTTATACTGAAATCTGCATCTTCAAAATATCCAGGGGAAAAGCGCTCATCAAGCCCCCCAATCATATCAATCAAACTTCTTTTGAAAATCATGCAAAGGCCGCTTAAGTAATTCACTTCGTAGCCTTCCTGATCATGCTTTTGTGTCCATTCATTAGCGAATTTTTGCATTTGATCCATATTCTTGTAGGGAGTTGGGGTAATTGCTTGATGTGAAACGACATTATTTGATCTGGGCCCAACGATGCCAATGGAAGGATTTTTATTAAGTTGCCATAGAAGCCTGCATAACCATTCGTTTGTAACAACAGTATCATTGTTTAAAAGGACAATATTTTCTCCTCTTGCAATAGTGAAGCCCTGATTGCATCCGCCGGAAAATCCTTTATTTTTTCTATTTGCAATTACCTTGGTATTAGGGAGCGTTTTAATAAATTCAAGTGTGCCATCCGTAGATCCATTGTCAACTAAGATCAATTCAAAGTTTTCACTGGTGTGGCGAAATATGCTTGATATGCATTCCTTTGTAAAAGTAAGGCCATTCCGGGTAAGAATGATAATGGAGGTCAGTGGTGATGTATCAGATGGATATTCGTTACTCTTCATTTTTTTCTCCTCCTACCTAGCAGCCCCTCTTAAAGGCTATTATTAACAAAGGGCTAGATGTAATTAAGATGATCAAAATTACAAA
The DNA here is from genome assembly GCF_018613455.1 of Bacillus sp. ISL-78. NCBI lineage: Bacteria > Bacillati > Bacillota > Bacilli > Caryophanales > Bacillaceae > Bacillus > Bacillus sp. ISL-78. The sequence continues at coordinate 3,945 of NZ_JAGGQC010000036.1, read as the reverse complement.
CCAGCGTTATTTGTTGGATACCAAATGGTCGAAAGAACTATACCAAGGTCATAAATTAATGACGAAAGATTAATTAGAGAGAGAATTTTGGACATGGTCAATTATTCTTGTAATTTACCATTTATACGACCATTGTTTTTACTGCAATATAGTCTTCAGGATAATCTGAGAAGAATTGTTAACTGTATGACGAAAATACTAACTTTATATTCATTTTAATTAGGATGTTTCATGATACCAACAAACATAGGAATAAGCTTAAATTAACTAGCTCTGAGACACGATCAATAGGAAAATCATTTTATTTACCTTATTCATGCCTGTTTTATGAATTGATTAGATTCAAATCCCATAAAGCTAGTGATTTATCAGTAAAATTCATTTCTCCTTCCGTACAATTCTCATTAATAACCAAGATGGGTTTTGGAAAGTTGAATGGCTCAATCTCTAGGTTAAGAGGACGCCAGCTTCCTGTTCTTATTTCATGATTACACGAATGGTTTGTAAATGTAGTCGTTAATAAATACCTTGATTGGCTAGCTTTAAAATTGTTTAAAGCTAAATGAATATCAGAAAAGCTAAAATGTACGAGACAATCTCTACAAAGGATTAAATCACCTGTAGGCAGACGGTCTTTTGTAATGTCCATGTGAACAAACCGTACATTGTTTAATGGGTATTTTTTTTTATTTCTTTTTATAATTTCATCGACGATATCAATCCCAATATATAATTCCGTATTTTTGTATACTTCTTTCATCCAATTAAAATCACCACAAGGTGCATCTATCATTTTTTTTATCTGAAGTTGTTTTATTATGCTTGGTAATTCCTGAATGAGTGTTTTGGTTTGAGTAAGTGATGAACCCGTACCAGATACAGACTCAGAATTTCTCCACCTGTTTTTCTTATAAATATTTGTAAATAGCTCTTTCATTTACATTCTCACCTTTCATCATTTTGTTAATTTAGAAAGGAATTAAAAAACGACATACTCGAAAGGGCCATCTGTACAATCTAGAAATCTATATTAAATTTGGTAAAGTACCAATCATCATCATATTTTCGTTTTTGAAAGTAGGTCCGTCTCTGCTTTTTGACTCCATCAAGGATCACTTGGGATTCAATCGGGTTTGCTTTTACATGTATCATGAGTTTTTTGCACTTTTGGATGCGATGAGTATTAAAATGAGAGTAGGCCATCCTTAATAAATTATAATAAACTTCATCATAGCTAACTTCATAGGGATGAGTTTTTCTGAATAAATGGATAATTTTTACATCAGGCAGAGCGTGACAGCGAAATCCAAACAGCCATAGCTTAATTGAAAGCTCTACATCTTCATGTCCCCAAGTTTTAAATCCCGTTTCAAATCCGCCCACATCTTCAAACACTTTTTTTGAGATAATAAAACATCCTCCGGGTAATACGGCAGTTTCAAAGAGGCCATTTTGTTTAGCGTTCCATTTAATTCTAAGGTTTGACTTTAAGGTTTGACCATAGCCAATGAAATCGGAATTGCCAAAGGAAGCAATTGCTGGGGTTACTGCATCCGATTTTCCTGTAAGCAGAGGTTCTATAATATGATCGATCCAAAAATTTTCAAACTGTAAATGGGCATCGCAAAAAATCAGGAATTCTCCAGAAGCTTTTGTTGCACCCAAATTTCGTGCGTTAGCAGCTCCAATTCCTTCTGTTTGAAAAAGTTTAACTTGGTTTGCATGATTATAGGTATTAAGGAAATCGCAGCAATTGTCTGATGATCCATCGTTTATAATAATCACTTCGAAGGAATACTGTGTTTCAACTGAAAATAATGAATCAAGAGTGTTTTTCACATTTTCCCCTTCATTTTTGGCAGGAAAAATTATTGAAATTAAAGGATGAGTTTTCACTTCATTTATCTCTCCTTTTGTAACGAATTTTTCATTATAGAAAAATATCAAGGACTGTGAAATGGATGTTAAGAAGGGGGGTATCACAATCCTTGATCTTCGGTTGAAAGTGTAATTAAGTTTTGTTTGTAGTTCAATGAGTTAAAGTGAGAGGGTGCATATACTCTAAATAATGCTTAATATTATTGCTTTCTAAAATTCTTAAAAGGATCAATCGCTGTTTTTTGCACTCCGGAATGTAAATTATATAAAGGATGATTTTTATAAAACATATCTAACGAAAATGAATCTTTATTATTTTTGTTAAATTTAGTATCTTGGTAATCGTTTTTTTGATACGATGACATGATCCCGGAATTATAATTTTGTTGGGTTCGATCAATTTCTGTGTAACTCGGTTTATTTAGTGGAAAGGATATTTGACAATGTGATGTTTGCATATTAAAATTTTGGGTTGTATTTTTTTGTTGGTTTGTTTCATTCGAGAATCGAAACGCACTTGGTTGATTAATTATTTCTTTGTTATTTGGCGATTTGAAATTTCCCATATTAACACGGGTATTTCCAACTTGCTGCTGTTTTCCAATATTATTAAAAGGTTTTCGCATTTTTCCTGTTGCTTTTTGATCATTAACTGTTTTATTCATATTTTCTATTTTTTGCAAATAATTTATTTCTTTATCTGTTAAATCTGATATGGATTCGGTTAATTCCTTAATCTCCTGTTGATGTTGGCTTTCATTTTCCTTTAAATTGATAATCGTCTGTTCTAAATTATCAATCTCGGTTTTATATTTATTTTCTTGCTCTGAAACACGAGCAATCGTTTGATTCAAATGATCGATTTCTTGTTGATGTTGATTTTCATTTTCCTTAAAATTTTTAATCATTAGCTCTAAGTTTTCAATCTCGGCTTTATATTTATTTTCTTGCTCCGAAACAAAAACGATCGTTTGATTTAACTGATCGATTTCCTGTTGACGTTGATTTTCATTTTCCTTTAGATTGTTAATCGTCTGTTCTAAATTATCAATCTCGGTTTTATATTTATTTTCTTGCTCCGAAACAAGAGCAATCGATTTATTTAACTGATCGATTTCTTGTTGATGTTGATTTTCATTTTCCTTTAAATTGATAATCGTCTGTTCTAAATATTCAATCTTGGCTTTATATTCATTTTCTTGCTCCGAAACAAGAGCAATCGTTTGATTTAACTGATCGATTTCTTGTTGATGGTTATCTTCATTTTTCTTAAAATTAATAAGCATTTGCTCCAGGTATTCAATCTCGGCTTTATATTTATTTTCTTGCCCTGAAAAAAGAGTAATCGATTGATTTAATTGTTCAATTTCTTGTTGTTGGTTATCTTCATTTTCTTTAAAATCAATAATCATTTGCCCTAGGTTTTCAATCTCGGCTTTATATTTATTTTCCTGTTCGGATAGGTGGTCGATGGTTTTGGTATAATTTTCAATTTCCTGTTTGAATTTGTCGATAACTTGTATATGATGATTTTCCTTTTCGGAAAGTTCAATCATGGCTTTTTCTAATTTTTCAATCTCCACTTTATATTTATTTTCTTGTTGGGATACAACGCTAATCGTTTGATTTAACTGCTCGATTTCTTGGTGATGGTAGTTCTCTTTTTCCTTTAAATCTATAATCATCTGTTCTAGATTTGTAATTTCCACCTTATATTGACTTTCCTGTTCCGATAGTTGGCCTATCATTTGGGAATAATTTTCAATTTCACGTTTGAAGTTGTCGATAACTTGTGTCTGCTTTTCTTCTTTTTCGGAAAGTTCGATCAGGGCTTTTTCTAAACGTTCAATCTCGGTTTTATATTTATTTTCTTGCTCCGAAACAAGAGCAATCGTTTGATTTAACTGATCGATTTCTTGTTGGTGGTAGTTCTCTTTATCTTTTAGGTCGGAAATCATCTGTTCCAAATTCTCAATGTTCACTTTGTAATGACTTTCCTGTTTGGAAAGGAGGTCGATCGTTTGATTATATTTTTCCATTTCCTGTTTAAAGTTTTCGATAACTTGT
>NZ_JAGGQC010000035.1:0-9586 GCF_018613455.1 Bacillus sp. ISL-78 | reverse complement strand
CATGTGTGCTTCCCGTAAGGGAGCGACAGTCAGTGGTGCACCTTGGTCGTTGGAGTCAGACTAACGGATGGGCTCTAACGCACCATAGTTCATCGACCTTCCTCTCCCAGCCGTAGAATCAGTATTGACCGTTCTGAACCATTTTCATTCTCTGTGGTGAAGCGCTGATTTTTGCGCTTCATGGATGGCTAACGGGTTAGGATAGTTGAAGAGTGCTCTTTGACTTTTCTTCAACTATTGGGACAGTTTGTTGAAGAAGGATGTTTTCTGTTTTTAGAGAAATAGAATTTAAAAAAGCCATCCTCAAAAATAGGTGGCTTGTGATATTTGTCATTCTTGTTTTATAAATAAAGAATCTGCTGGCATACCCTCTGTTAATTTTCATGAACAGCAATTTTCCAATTACTTAGGAAACTTTATAAATAATAACACCACTAATCCTGAGATATATTAAAAACAGCAATAATGCAACAATGCATATCGTTCCGATTGAAGCTAAAACATTAAGGATTTTATTTGCTTTTGTACTGAACAGCTTACAAAATACAATATTAACTCCAACTCCGATAATTCCACCTAAAGTATTCCCCATAAAGTCAGTTATATCACTAGCGCCTATAGCAAAGATGAATTGCAATCCTTCAAATAACAAACTAACTCCTGCTATTACTGCAATCTTTTTCAAGAAAGACCAATTTGGTTTTAGCATACTGATATAAATTCCCAATGGGATAAATGCAAGTACATTATAGATTATTTCATTAAAATCTATTTGATTATTAACATTAGCTGAACCAGCCAAAGGGATTAAGTTGATTTCCCTAAAATCCGGCAAGCCTTGGAATGAAAATTGCATTTTAAAGACTATAATCCATGTTAATGCAAATAAATATATGGCCAACAAGCCAGCAGTTACTTTATTTTGATTGTTTTTTGATTTTTCCATATATAGATCCCCAATTCCTAATTCATTTTCAATTTATATTCTATGCTTTAACCTACTTTACACTATGCTATCATCTCCGAAAGTTTTTCGGATCCTCTACTTTATCTTGGGATATCGGTAATAACTTAAAAATAAAAGATAATGCAAAAAACCAATAAAAACCCCCACCTTTTCATTTTTAGTCTCCTCCATGAAGTGACTTGTTTATAGGATAGGAAAAACTTTTAAAATAAAAAGTGGTGTAAACATTAAATTTTTCTTAAATTTTTACTTTGGATTTATTGTTAATCTTCTTGGGGATCCGCCATTGGTAATTGTGTCTTGAAATGCGAAGTTTTGTATAAAGTTGTGATAATTTTCTTTTCAATCAAAGATTTCTACATGAGTTTTGATTAAACTTTTAGAAGACGAAGAGTCCATTCAAAAGGAAAGGAAACCATTGTGATTACTTTTATTAGCCACAGCTTGGAGTTTACAGAAAAAATTTTAATCAAACTTTATTCAAAATGAATTTTGGCATACGGCCAGAGAAATTGTAATCACGTCGATAAAGTTGTTCCGATAAGAATCGCTTTTCTTAATGAACGAACGGGGGCGTTAGCTGAAGAAGACCCGTTTGCTTTATGGTATAGTTCATTAAATTCAGTTTGTAGATTATGGGGAAATTTAGTGACAAATAAGTTGAAATATGTAATGGGATTGTTTTTTGAAGAAAGAGAAAGTACTAAACCATTCATACTGATTAGATATTTAAAGAGCTTAATTTTAATTTCATGAAAAATATATATCTTTTATTAGGAATTGGTTCAATAATGGATGGATTTGAAAGTTTTTTTAAAAAGGAAAATAAGAGGCAGATGTTATTGAATTTTGGTATTGCGTTTATTTGTTTCGTAAAACAATCCAGAACCTAAGTTAAACGACAAAAAGTAGAAATCTTGCGCTGCTTCTTTCGTCATTAGAATTTCTCCTCCTCTTTCTTTTCTTTACTAATACATTATTCTTCGATTCTAACTTTTCGCCTGTTACATACGGTAGTGTCAAAGTGTCATGATTTATAGGTCATGAATATAAAACTATCGGTACTACGCTCTATGTCATGCATGAAGATGACGAAAGGTCACTAGCTACAATGACTTTCCGCTTGCTACACTCGGTTTATACACTGACGAGCTGACCACTCGTTGTGCTGACAAGAAATTTTCAGTCCAAACAAAGGAGAGTCCGAAAATGAAAAAAGCAATCAATACACTCAGTCTCGCAATTCTTCTCACTTCAACTAGCATGATTTCTGCGTGTTCCCCACAATCATTAGAAGTTGGAGAATCAAAACCATCGACATCCACGCCCGATGTCCAAATGACGAAAGCTCCCAATAATGCAAAAGAAATAGAATCTTTTGCTGATCCGTTATTTGAGGAAAAAATGAAGGAGTACAATGTAAACGGTTCAAGTTTTGTCGTCGTCCATGATGGAAAGGTCGTCATCAATAAAGGGTACGGTTATGCAGATAAAGAAAAGAAGATTCCCGTCAATAAGGAAACGGTCTTCCAAATTGCTTCAGTCTCGAAAACTTTTACTGCCTTGGCCGTGATGCAACAAGTCGATAAAGGAAAGCTTAAACTAGATCAAGATGTACAACAATATCTCGGTGGATTGAAAATACCCAATAAAACAGGAAAACCCCTCACCCTGTTTGATATGCTGACCTATACCAGCGGCGTGGATTTTCCCGATATCACTACAATAACCGGACCCGAATACGTTAATCAAGATATCCCGATGAAGGAGTTTTTCTCTAAACATATGCCGACGGTGGTACGGCCGCCCGGTGAAGCTTATACCTATGACAACTTCGCATTTTCACTCGCAGGATATGCAGTGGAGAATGTTACGGGCTCATCTTTCTCAAGATATATGGAAAAGAATATTTTTAAACCATTAGGCATGAAGTCTACAAATGTACGTTTTACGCCTGATCTTCTCAAGAGAATGGCTACACATTACGGTCCCACTGGCGATCCTATTCCAACAAGTGGGCATGGTCTAACAGATGCACCACAAGGAAGCATTTTGTCCACTGGAGAAGACATGTCAAAGTACATGATTATGCAGCTACAGAATGGAAAGTTTGGAGGTAAAGAAATCGTAAGTAAAAGAAGCATGGATATGATGCATGCCTACCAAGTTTTCGCAGATAAGACGATTCCTATTGCGACAGTTGGATTTGAAACGTATTTCAATGATCTTGCTAACGGTCAACACGTGGCATTAAAGGGAGGGAATATGCCGGGACATTCTTCTTTGATGGTTTTGGTTCCTGAACAGAAAACCGCATTTTTCATGTCTTACAATAATGATGCCACTATGATGAGTAAAGACGTGTATGAAGAGTTTATGGATCACTACTTCCCTGCTCACAAGGTGGAGAAACCAATAAATCTCCCGTTAGAGGGAAAAGAAGCTCAAAAATACTTGGGCTTGTACCAAAACACACGGATATTTGCGATTCGTACCCACTTTACCTATGAAAATGGGGCGCTGGTCATGGAGGATGAAAAAACTGGAAGGCATGTCCTCAAAATGATCCATCCGTTGTTGTTTGAGGATTCGGAAGGAAATAAGGTTGCTTTCAAAAAAAATACGGCTGGAGAAATCGCATATTTTTATTACACCAACCCTAAAGGGGTAGGCTTTACCGCTCACTCCCAGAAAATCAACATCAAATCGCCTTTTGCTGATATCCCGCAAAATAGTAATTATAGAAGCCATATCGACAACCTTCATGCTTTAAACATCATGAATGCTAAAGCAGGCAATCTATTCGATCCGATGGGCACCATGACACAAGGAGAATTTGCTGATGCCTTGTTGCTTGCACATGGATGGAGCAATTTCCCAGATGACGCCAAAGAGGCCAAGAAGCAATTTATAACTGGTATACCAGGATATGACCATGCGACTCCGATTACCAGACAAGTCGCAGCAGCCATGATTCAAAACTTAAGGCAGATTCAGTCTGAACAAGCCAATCAAGTAAAATTGCTTGATGCTGCGGATGACTGGGCGGTCCAATCCATTCAAGCACTTGCCTCACAAGGAATCGTAGACCCTGATACTACCATCCACACCGACGGAACCTTTACCTTCCGTCCCAAGGATCTGTTACTACGTCAAGAAGCGAGTGCCTTACTCGATTTGGCTTTTGGTTATCATGCTTTGCCTATTAAGCAGAAGTAAGGATTCATCCAAACATGAGTCATAGCAAATATTTAAGGGGAGTACAATCATTCTTACAATAGGAGGAAAAGTAGCATTTCCTATAGGAGAGATACTTTTCTTTTTCGTATTCCTTCATTTTTCTATAAAACGTGTTAATCTTTTGTTCTAATTTCCATAAACATAACAGCTGTTATTTCTCCATCCTCCATTTTGAATGAGTTTCTTCTATGTTTAATCAATTCAGAAAGACTTAGTATATGATTATGGAAAAAACGCATGCTAAGCCCTCCAAATTAACTGGAGGGCTTTTTGGTAGCTTTGAAAAAAAGTCACGATGTTTTAAAAAAAATGCGATATCAATACTTGATTTTGGTCTTCCGCGTAATGAACTATCGGGGCAGGATAGCATTCCTGTAGTTAATCTATTAAACATTCTGACTTAGATACATATAAAAAGGGTTTAATAAGAACCGTGTTAAAAATAAAAAAACATACAAGGCGCTTAAAAATTTAACTAGTGTGTTGATTCAAGGAGGATTAATGTGCTTTTTTTTGAAAAACAGTTTAAATTTCTATAATTACTCAAACTACTATTATGTGACTTTAATTGTTAAGGTTGATAAACGATTTGATTATTGCGGGGAAGAAGCATTTGAAAAAAACAAGAGAAATATCGAAAAAGTTCTCCTGCTCCTACACGATATTCTCCGTTTGCGCCATTTTTATTGCTTCTTCACGGTTGTTGACGTCGAGCTTCGAGTAGAGCTTCGAGCAGTAATTGCGGACCGTTCCCTCCGATAAAAATAGCCTTGCGGCGATTGACTTGTAGCGCAGGCCGTTTGACAGATGCTCCAGAATCTCCATTTCTCGTTTCGTAAGCCCATACGGGTAGCTTTCCTTACTTGAGCCGATCTTCTCCAATTGCTCGCGTTGACGTTTCATCTCTTCGAAAACTCGCGTAGCGACCGATTGGTCGATCCAGGTTCCACCGTTATAAATAAGTTTCAAGGCTTCCTTCATCTCCCGCGGATGAATCGACTTCAGCATGTAGCCTTCCGCCCCGTGCTCCAATGCAGTTGTCGCCTGCAAGGTATCCTCAAACGTTGTCATGAGCACAATCTTCATATCAGGCCACCGTTGTTTCATCTCAAGTAAAGCCTCAAGCCCGTCCATTTCCTGCATGCGAATATCCATTAGCACGATATCGGGCTGCAATCGCTCACAATGTTCTAATGCTTCGCCCCCGTCCCCCGCCTTACCAACGACGGTGAAATCAGCATGCTGATCCAAAAGTTGCTTCAAACTGTCGGTAATGATCGCCTGGTCATCAACGATCAACAGGCGGATTGTGTCATGTACTGGCTCTGTCTGCAACAGAATATTACATATGACTAAAGTTCCTTGCCCAGACCCGGAATGAATGGACAGCGTGCCGTGAAATAGTTCAAGCCGTTCCTTCATCCCATTGAGCCCAAATCCGAATTGGGTTTCTTCCATTCCGATGCCGTTATCCTCGATCTGTAACCGGACCTGCTGACTATCGAAATGAAGCTGAACGGATATCACGTTCGCCTGGCCGTGCCGAACCGCGTTTGTAAGAGACTCTTGAAGGCAGCGATACAGACAAAAGTTTATTTTTTGCATAACGAGAGTCTCACTGCCAATCACACGAAATTTGACCGTTACACCTGTCGACTTCATAAACTTTTCGGTTAATTGCCGCAGCGATTCACTTAACGAATGGCTTAACGGAGTATGAGAAAGCTGGTGCAGATGCTTTCGGATATCATCCAGACTGTGCTGGGCAATACCGACAAGCGAATCGACTCTCTCGATCTGCGAAGCAGGTACGGAAGATCGCAGCGATTCGACACCGAAGATGAGCGAGGTAAGTGCATGGCCAATCGTGTCATGCAGCTCATGTGAAAGCCGGCTGCGTTCCTCAATCAGTGTAAGCTCCTCAATCCGCCCAATATGCTGCTCCAGCAACTGCTTCTGCTCTTGAATAATTTGGGCTTGCTTATGGGACTGAATTAATATATTAAACGCGATGCCGATGGCAAAACCCAGGGTGCAGCTAATGATAAACTCATACGGGAGACGATCAGCAATCCAACCGTTCAATGCCGGGAATGCGATTCCACAGAGGAGACCTGTCCACATATAGGTTTTTCGACTGCTCGCCAAGCCGATAATCATCACGAGTAAAACGAAAGACCAAAGCAAACCTGGTGCTGCGTAGGCCAAATAAAGATGAAAAATGCCCGCTGCCGTGACATCGACTGCAGGATACCGGTCTTCTTTCTTATAGCGGACGATTAATGGAACGAGGTAAACGAAAAAGGCAAGAGAAAGAACAATCCAAAGAGATGCATCGATTAATGAAGGGTTGATAAAATCAGCGCTTGCGATTATGATCAGCCAAAGCGTTCGTATGGCCAAAAATATCCAATCATACCAGAACCATTTTTTCATTATGGAGAACACGGATTATGTACACCTACTTGTTGTTTTTTTTTTGCAAACCAATTTCGAATGATTCAGAGCTATCATGTACCATAACTACCGATGCGTCAAGCAAAGGAGGGGGGAATGGTTTAGAAATTGGCTGTCAACACGTCACATGAGATTGTTGACAGTTTGTCATGCTATGTAATGAAGGGGTCGAGCGCGATGTCATCAAAAGTTTGGCGGTTTCATCACTGTCCGATTTAACAACTTTGGGGATAAGGTTAGGGAGTGAAGCAACACAACATTCCAAAATAATAGGAGCGATGCATTATGAAATCATTCATCATTCAAAAAGGAGCAGCACTTACCTTAACAGCTATATTGGCGGGTACAATGGTATACCCTAGTTATGGAACTGTACAAGCGGCGTGTACGCCAACCCAACATGCTATCGATAAAGCTGCCAATACCGACAATATTCCAGGCGTTATCAATACCGTAAAGAAAGGAGATTCGAGCTGGTCATATGCTTCCGGTGAAGCGAATATTGAAAGAAACCATAAGGTGGACGCCGACTCCGCTTTCCGGATAGGAAGTACAACGAAGTCGTTTGTCGCTACGGTTGCCTTGCAGCTTGCTGGCGAGAAGAAGCTAAGTCTCGATGATACGGTGGAGAAATGGCTGCCGGGGCTTGTGCAGGGCAAGGGTTACGACGGCAATAAAATTAAGATTCGTCAATTGTTAAATCATACAAGTGGAATTCCAGACTACTTGACTCCAGAACTCAAGACTAAATTACTCGATAATCCAGGCAAAAATTATACACCCGAACAGTTAATTGCCCAGGCCCTGGAGCTAGAGCCGGTAACGGGATGGGCATACTCAAACACGAATGCGGTTATTATGGGGCTCATTATCAAGAAGGTCACCGGGGAAACATATGCCGAACAGATTAAGAAGCGAATTATTGAACCGCTTCAACTTAAAGAAACGTTCCTCCCTGGTAGCTCGGTGGATATTCCGAAAAAAAATGCACGAGGCTACTTGAACAGTGGAGGTAAATTAGTAGATATTACTGTGCTTAACCCATCATTCGCTAACGCCGGCGGGGAAATGATCTCGACAGGGGAAGACTTGACGACGTTTTTCCGCGCTTTATTAGGCGGAAAGCTGTTGAAACCAGAGATACAGAAGGAAATGATGACCAGCACAGTCGACTCCCCATATGGAAAGTATGGACTTGGCATACACGGAACAAAACTGCCGGACGGTACCATCGTATGGGGACATGGCGGCGGTATTCCCGGATTCACCAACTTTGCAGGCGGAACGGAAGACGGTCAACATGTCATCTCTATAAATATCAATGTACTAGGAAATGCGGATAAACATATCAACGAAATTTTAGCGTCGGAATTCGCAAGAGAAGCCAAAAAAGAACTCAAGGGGAAGGAAAAGAAAAGCAAGCATCGGGAAGAAGTCAAATGCGTCATGGATGAGGTTATAACCAACAAAAGAGTCCCGAGTGTCGTGGCTGGAGGGCTACAGGACGGGAAACGCTGGCCCTACGCTACAGGTACAGCCAGCTACGAAGTACCACGCCCGGTGGAGCCGAACTTTTCATTCCGTATTGGAAGCATCACGAAGACGTTCACCGCATCAGTTGTATTGCAGTTGGCTGAGGAGAAACAATTGAACCTGAATGATTCGGTCGAAAAATGGCTGCCGGGTGTCATAAAGGGTAACGGGTATGACGGCAGAAAAATTACGATTCGTCAGTTATTAAACCATACAAGCGGGCTTGCAAGCTATACGGATTCGAATATGCGGGATATTACCTTGCCTCAAAATCCATTTCGTTATTATACCGTCGACGAGCTTATCAGTTTGGCCCTTGCAAAGCCACCTGTATTTGCACCAGGGGAGGGATGGAATTATTCCAACATCAATACAGTACTAGCCGGTCAAATTATTCAGAAGGTAACAGGAGATACGTATGCGGAGCAGATCAGGAAAAGGTTCATCGAACCGCTCGGGCTGACAGGGACATTCGTGATGGGGAATAGTTCCTATATTCCAGGTGAGCATGCCACAGGATATAATATGGACAAATCGGGTCATTTGTATGATTTGACAGAAGTGAATCAATCATGGGCAAATGCAGCCGGAGATATGGTTTCAACAGTCAATGATTTGACTACCTTCTTCAGTGCGCTTTTAGGTGGAAAACTTTTAAATCAAGAGATGATGGACCAGATGCTCACAGCAGTAGATTCACCTATGGGTAAAGTCGGACTAGGGATTTATGAAGGAAAAACGCCGGACGGGCAACCCTATTGGGGGCATGCCGGCGGTACTTTTGGATTTGAAACGAGAGTTGGCGGACCTATAGGCGGGAAGCATATTTTGGTAACGGCCATCAACTCGGTGGCCCCGGAAGTCTCGACGGCTCGCGATAAAATATTCAATAAGGAATTTGGCCGTTAAGTTTAAAGCCGACATCGTGCCCTTTATTCGGGCGGTGTCGGTTTTCTTGCTGAGATTTGCAGTCTGTTCATGTAAGGAAGGGGTACTGCCAACATTTCGGGAATTTTGTAAAGTAAGCAAATTTCACCTTAAAAAAAGCCGTTAAGGAATCAACCTTTTATTTTTCTTGTTGTTCCAAACGTTAAGTTGAATGGTTCTCAAAAAACAAATTATATGTTTTTGTACAATTACCAATGAGTAAAAAGAATGTTCATGTAAAGGTAGCTCTTACAAGGAACATTCATTAAATTATCGTTGTTAATTTTTGATATCTATTGGATTTCATTAAGATACTTCATTTACTAACATGTGCGTACAAAAAAGACTGATTTTTTGTATGAAAACACAATAGTAAAAAAGCCATGCTAAAATAAACCCTCCATATTCTCATTTTTTTGATGGGGGTAAATGTACTATGTTGTTATTTAACTGGTTATGCAG
>NZ_JAGGQC010000034.1:0-17771 GCF_018613455.1 Bacillus sp. ISL-78 | reverse complement strand
TTATGCAACTAACGGGGCAGGTTAGCTCTATAAAATTGAGCTATTACACCTAAAAAATTGGACTATTTTACATAACGTGAATTCTAGGTAATAAAAAAGCCTTTATACTGAGATTAAAGGCTTTTTGCTACGTTTTAACTTTGTAAGTTCAATTATTTAAGACGAAAGCTATCAGTATGGGATTTTCCTTTATCCTTCCAAGTAACATGAACTTTATAAATATGCCCTTTCTTAGGCCCATCTCCACCATAAAATTCTGCAGAAAATGGGTATAATACCGTTTCTTCACCGTCTTCGGCTATTCCTTCTTCAAAATCTCCTACAGACATTAGAGTTTTATTATTATCTGTAAAAGTTATATCTTCTACAGTAACTTTATCTCCAGAATTTTGCTTAAGGGTGCCAGTCCAACCCTTTTCAACATATTGATCTTGATTCTTTTTATAAGTTGCTTTCCACATTCCATTTTCAGATGTACCCCAGATTGCAATACTGTTGTAATACCAATATACTCCTCCACCCAAAAGTACAAAAATAATTAATAATTTTAAATAACTTTTCTTTTTCATGAAATTCCCCTTATATAACTTTTTATAACTATGTTACTTCAATTTACCAGAGGTTATTAAAGCAAACTATCTTTTTTTTATAAAAATAAAATATGAATATGATATGCAGAGCTAGTTTACCGTTTCTATTTCATAAATTAGGGGAGGGTTTCATGGAGAGAAAAACGAGCATATACTGCCTATATGGGGGATAGATCCTGTGGATTTCTTAATGAACTAACGGGGCAGGATAGTTGAAGAGTGCTGTTTGATCTTTTTCAACAATTGGGCCATTTTGTTAAAGATACTTCTTAAAGATGGTTGGATATTTATGTTAAAATCAGGGGGATATACATCAATCTAAATCAGCAGAGGTACTTATATATAAGGGTATTGTGAAATTTGGAGGGGAGTAACAAAAGATGGCATTTGCCGTAGGGTATGGAATTGCATTTATAGGAGCACTTGTAGCTTTTCAACTTAGCAAAGGTAAGTCGAAAAAAAGAAAACACATTGTTTGGGGTATTGCTCTTATGTTGGCAATTTCACCATTCTTATCTTTTGCGGTTGGGCTAACATACGCATTTATTGTTGGGAATGGTTGGGCAGCTTTGATTATGTGGTACTTGTTCCCAATAGGTTTCATCATAGGACTTATTATGCTACTGGTAGGCATATTTAAGAAAAAAGAAATAGAGAAGGTCATGTAACTTCTTCAACTAAAGGGCGCGATTCTTGAAGAAATTTCGCTTTTCTTAACGAACTAACGGGTGCGTTAGCTGAAGATCAGAGCTGTCTTTGAGGCAGCTTTTTTTTATGCAACTAACGGGGCAGGTTAGTTTGATAAGAAAGTCGAATTATATATAAACAGCAACATATTATAATAAGCAATATAAAGATCTCAGTCGGTAAGCCCTCATTATGTTAATACTAAATGGCATCGTGTAACAAAAATTAATGGTATTGAAGAAACTCACCATCCACTTTGTAAATAAAAAGGAGTGTAAAATAATTCATATGCGTTTACAAAACCAGATTATTATTGAATGGACAATAAGGAATTATTATAGCGATTTCTCCTTTGAAAAACATATTGCAGACGTAATAAAAGAATCTCATACACTTAAAGAAGGGGAAGCACTGGAAATTCATCAAGTAGTCTATGTGGGTGAATTTAATAGTGAAAAATTATATTTAATTATTTTAAATATTGTACCCGAAAAATTGAGTAAATAGATTCGAGCTGCCTTTAAGGCAGCTTTTTGTTATGGAACTAACGGGGCAGGTTAGTTCAATAAGAAAACCAGTCAATTTATTAATGGTTGAAGCTCAAACCTTATTATCCAATCCAATTTTACCGGATCGTTGATCTAAGGATATACGTCCATAATTAAATTCCCGTAACTAAACCCCAAACTGTTTTAAATGATGGTCAAGATGCTTATAAATTCCATGTCCCCACTGCTCGGAAGAAAGTTTTCCGAAAAAAGGATGTGGGTGACTTGTACAAGCCTCTGGTCCATTCTTTTGGAAGGTTGTAATTTTTTCTTTCAATCTTTCTCTTTCTATTTCAAAATCTTTTTTATCGGTTATTAAAATGGTTGGAATAGTAGACATATTATGTGGTAGGGGCTTGTCATTATAAAACATGGTTTTTGCAAACCGACCTACTAATAGCCCTAACCAACCTCTTGGAGGCATAGAATAGCCCATAGCAATGTCTTGGAAGGATGAGCAATGAGCTAACATTTGTGCGACATCCATTTTTCCCCATAATGGTTTTGAATTTGCGCTTAAGTTGTCGATACGTTTTAAAATTTCTTCTGTATACAAGACCTCAAAAATATTATTCATTAGAAAAACTCCTCTAATTTTGTTGATTTAAAACAGTAATTGATTATTTAATGTATATTCAACGTCAACATTATTTTATCCTTCTAAGCTAAAGGGGGACTGTTCCAGGTGGGTTGAAGTCCTGTTGGTTGAGCTAATATGAAGAGACAGTTTAGTTTAGTTCATTAACTTCCAGTTGTTAAGAAACTTTCACTTGTGTCTATTCGTATAGTTATTTAATCATTATGAAAAATGGGGGGGAGGAGTTTGGTTTCAAAAAGGGAAATTACTTTAAGAAAAGTGCTAAATATATATGGGGTTTTCGCTGTTCTTGCATTAATATTATCAATTTTTACGACTCCTATTTCTATAAACGAAAACATGCAACTTTTTTACAATGAAGATTTAAATATGGAAGCGAAATAGGTAAAGGAGTTCTTATTCTTTATTTTTGGTTCTGCTTTAGTTTACTTTTCCTTAGTAAATCTTTATTACAAATATATGAAGTGATAGAGATTCTCTAACTAACGGGTGCTTTACTTCATTGACCAGGAGCTGATCAGCAGCTCCTTTTTGTATAAAAACACCTTTAGTAAAAAAGCCATGCTAAAATAAACCCTCCATATTCTCATTTTTTTTAAGGGCGTAAATGTACTATTTCGTTATTTTAACTGGTTATGCAGTTTGTTGTTCAGATGGAGCGAAAAAACATAAACTGAGGTTGCTTTAATGCATGATACATGGATTTATAATCATTTCATCAATACAGCGTTCTTCCCTATTTTATTAGTAATAATTTTTACAGCTATCTTTATTTACTTGTTATCTAAAAGTAAAAACAATCCGTAAACTTATTCCCCTACTATAGTTGTCTCTTTTATAACAACTATAGTAGGGGAATTCCTAACGTCACAGTATGTGTCTGATGTGTAGCATAAACCTTTTAAGGGCAATATAATATTACGAGCAAGGATCTTAGTCACCAATTGCACTTCCACCAGCGATCCTTGCTCATTGCTTCATTTCAATTACAAAAGTTTTTATACCACTGAGACATTTTTTTCTTGATAACAATAATTTTATTTCTTTTTACATAAATTACTGATCTAAACAAATCCTAATATCAATAAATATTAGGAGGTGAAAACGATGGCACGTAACAACAGTAATCAATTAATAGTTAATGGTGCTGAGCAAGCTTTACAACAAATGAAGAATGAAATCGCATCTGAATTCGGCGTACAACTTGGTGCTGACACAACATCAAGAGCTAATGGTTCTGTAGGTGGAGAAATCACTAAACGATTAGTCCAAATGGCTGAACAACAATTAGGCGGAAAACAGTTCTAATAATTTACTTAGAAATGAGGGAGTAGTGGGCTACACTACTTCCTTTTTTTATTATTTTTACACTTCCTTTCCACTGACAGTTTGTGTCAACTCTACAATAATCCTTAATAACGGGTGCATTAGCTAAAGATCAGAGCTGTCTTTGAGGTAGCTTTTTCTTTATGCAACTATCGGGGCAGCATTCCTGTAATCAGTGAAATTGAAGTTTGAACAAAAAAATAACCTCTTGGTAGAATGAGAGAGTCCTGAAGCTCGGCGAAGAAAAGGACAAAACTCAAATACCAGGAGGCTTTAAAATGAATTATAACCAAAATAAGAAAATTGCTCAAATTACCTCTCAAACCCTTATTGTAGGGGTGGATATTGCTAAATTCAAGCATCTGGCACGTGCTCAAGACTTTAGAGGAATGGAGTTTGGATCACCTTGTTATTTTGAGAATACAAAAGAGGGATTCGAGCATTTTCTTAATTGGATTATGGAAATCAAGAAAGAACAATGTATGGAGAATGTGATAGTTGGGATGGAACCGACAGGGCATTATTGGTTCAACCTAGCTCATATGTTAAAAGAAAATGAAATTAAGTTTGTAGCTGTAAACCCTTTGCACGTCAAGAAAAGCAAGGAGCTTGATGATAATTCTCCTACTAAAAATGATGTGAAAGATGCTAAAGTCATTGCACAGTTGGTCAAAGACGGAAGATACGCCGAACCTACGATACCACAAGGAGTTTATGCCGAACTACGAGTGGCGAAGAAAATTCGTGATCTTTTAACAGAGGATCTTCAGACGGTCCAAGGCCAGGTCCATAACTGGATTGATCGGTACTTTCCAGAATTTCTAACGGTATTTAAGAAGTGGGAGGGAAAAGCAGCATTACAATTCTTAAAGCTCTATGCTTTACCACATGAAATAGTAAATTTCACTGAACAAGAACTGTTAGCCCACTTAAGAAAAACCGTGACCCGAAGTGTAGGTCTAAGCAAAATTCGTAAGTTAAAGCAAGCAGCCAGTAAGTCCATCGGACTTCGACAAGGCTCCGAAATGGCAAAACTAGAGCTGAAAAAGCTTCTGGCTAAATATGAATTAATCCACTTAAAATTCGAAGAATTGGATACAAAAATAGATTGTTTACTTGATGAAATACCAGGTGTACCACAAATGTTAGCGATAAAAGGTGTTGGTAGAGACACTATTGCCGGCTTCTTTGCAGAAGTTGGTGACCTTAAGGAATATACTCATCCCAGACAAATTATTAAGCTGGCCGGCTTAAGCTTAAAAGAAAATACCTCTGGTAAGCATAAGGGGAAAACAACCATCACAAAGAGGGGACGGAAAAAGCTGCGAGCCCTGTTGTTCAGGGTTTGTATGATTCTGGTCGCCAAGAATTCAGCATTTAAGGCATTACATGCCTACTATACTCAACGTCCAGATAATCCATTAAAGAAGATGCAGTCCCTTATTGCTTTATGTAATAAACTGATCCGTATTTTCTTTAGCATGGGTAAAAAGCAATTTGAATTTAATGAAGAAAAGATGTTAAAGGATATTCCTCATATGCGAGTATCAAAGAAGGTGGAACTAGCAGCTTGATTCAGTTTTAGATTAGATAAAATAGTAGAGGCGAGTTTTCTTGGTTAAGTATATTTGGGTATCATTTGAAGCACGGATTAGTCGGCAAAGCAACTAAATTACGGGCAAGGACCCTGTGGGGCAGCATGGCTGACATCCACCTCATGGAAAGGTTGGACGAAGGAATTTGAGAGCGAAGACTCTGTGAGGCATGGGAGGGTTGACCTCCATGAGAAATGTGGACATCCACCAGTGCAATCATAATTTAACTCATTCACCAATTTATGTAAGTGGTTGGTTAGTGGGCTATAAATCTTTTTTCTCCAAAGGTCTAATTTTAGCCATTCAAGTGATTTTTCCCCAACTATTAAGTGATTACCGGCAGGTAAACTACTATGAAAATCTAAGAAAAACGGAGATATCGAGAGGTTTTGCTTTCTTTATTGAGGGAGTTTAGTTGAAGAAGGAAATTTCCAATAATCGGGCGAAATATTTAGAATAAAATATTTTGAGGAGGATTAAATTGAGTAATCTGGTGAAAATTAAAGCCCTTAAATTCCCTGATATTCTTCACTATGAATGGGAAGGCGAACTGCTTCGTCACACTACCGATTATTTACTTGTCCTATGCAAACCAGGTCGCAAATTGATTCATCATACCAAAAATAAGATTTTTACTATCGAAAATACCTCTTTAGAGTATTTTTCCTTGAAAGAATGGTTCACGGCTGCGATGGAGGTTGAAGATGGAAAAGTTGTATCTTTAAAAGTAAGTTTCCGGACCCTTAAATAGTGCAATTCAGCCCTATCAAAAAGTGAGCGTTATACATACTTACTTACCCATACTTAAGTAATCAGACATAAATACCTTTCTCTGAAAGGAACACTATCAAGTAATAGGGATAGAAAAGAAGAAGAGATTACTTAAAAGCCGGACCCGTGATTTCTACGTGTCTGGCCCTGGTCCCTACACTAGCTGATTCAGGCGTTCTCTATCCATCTTAGCCCTATCCAGCATCTTTTCCCGATACTCTTCATATGTCTTGCTTTTCTCAGGGACGATTGCTTTTAGCTCTTCATTGGTCAGTGGTAAATCCACGTAGTAAATCATCTTGTTAGGGTATAGTTTGCTCTTCATTCTTCGCACCAGGCCGGCATTAACTAGCCGTTTTAATGACTGTCTTATAGTCCCATCACTAGCACCGCCACAATCCATCTGTAGCGTCTCAATCCGGGGCCAAGCATAACCGTATTCCGCGTTATCGTACTGCATGAGCAATGTGTAGAGGTACACGTCATTGGGCCTAATCAAGCCAAACCGCACATAATTGTTGAGAGTGGCTGGTATCTGTTCAAAGTTCTCTTTCAGGTTATCCTTACATCGTAATTCTGTTCCCTTGATCGTTTGTATAGTTTTCATTGCAAGTTCCTCCTAGAATGGTTTCTTCAAAAGAGTACTTGCTGATTTGACCCAAAAAAGGACATCTAATTTTTTCAATGTCTAGATTCCTAATGAGTCACCCACCCTTCACTATTATGGATGCCTTTCTTTCTGCAAATACTTTACACCAAAACAGCAACAATCTGTAATAACAAACCTACAACAATTAGCCCCAACCCTATTAAAGTATTTTTCTTAACTTTTCTTTTCTCACTCTTTTGATGTTCACCCTCGAAGCTATTCCAAGTTCCTAGTTTTGATTTATCATAAAAAACTATATCCCAAGCCATAAAAGCCATAAATAGCACTCCTATAATATCAATTACCAGCCCTGTTATTTGTAAGTATGCACTCATTTTAATTCCCCTTAATTTTTATATTTTGGTTAATTATAGTTGATTTTTGGTTTTAACGGTTTTCATACTGATATTTGCTTAGCATACAAAATTTTCGAAATGTTGGCGGTACCCTGACGCTACCCCAAGATTTAGTAGGGAGACAAAAAGTAGTAGAATTTAAATAAACAAGGAAACTCGACATCTATTTACAATACTGGAAAAAGGAGATGTATTCATTGTAAGTGGCTCTCGCGAAAAAAATAAATGTTGTATGAAATTGCTACTTAGAATCCTTGTTTACTGCTATCCATCAGCTATTTTTTTAGTGTGTTTTTTAGTGCGATTCTCAGTGTAAATTTCGCAAAAGGTTTACCATTAGATTAAACCTAATAGCTTATTGACTTTTTATCATGAAATGTATAATATAACGGTGAAATTGAATTAAAGAACTACACATTATATCACAATTATATATCTCTGCAATATGTTTCCTGACAAGGTGCTGGCTTATCTAGGGACGCGTTGTCGGGTATATGTGGGTCGTGTATGTCTAAGACCAAGGGTTTCTAAAAGTCTCGATATTCCCCGGAGCGTATACTTTTCACCCCATTCCTTTGCAATATACTGCGCTACTAAGGAAAGGGTCCAATTGTATGTAGTAGAAAGTCCTACATCCATGGGCGTTTGATGAGTGACTACTTGAACAAGTTCTTGTTTCTGTTTGTCAGTTAGCTTGTGTGGTGCACCTGAAGAATGCTTCATTTTTAAGCCATCAATTCCCTCTTTTTTATAGGCATTGATATAAGTGGAGATGGTTTTAGGACTACGAAGAGTTATGTCACTGATTTCTTTTTGCTTGTAACCTTTTATGTAAAGATAAATCGTTTGATAACGTTCAAACGTCCGACGGTCATTGGCCCCCTTCATAGCTTCCATAACACGTAAAATTTCACTTTGGTTATTCAAAGGAAACATCCCTTCGATTAGATTTTATTGTTTTTATACCCAAACTGTTGAAAATGAAACCCTTTGATTCAACACACGTGAACATATTGTTCCTTTGAATGATCAATAATTATTAGGGTAATTTCAGATCAATTTACAGCTAGTAAAAACGAAGCAACTTGTTTTTACTAGCTGTAAATCATTAGACCGACGGCTAATCGTTTAAAGTAACAGACTTCACGATGGATTAAGAGATATAGTAGTGGTTCTTCGTGCCCTTTGTCCAGTAGAATTTGAGATTTTGAAAACCTATCATTTTAAAGAAAGAAGGATGAGTATGGGGACTTTATACCAAACAAATGAACATGAACGAGAGCGAATCAATGCTTTACAGCGCTATCAGATTCTTGATACCCCTCCAGATGGCTCTTTTGACAGGATTACTGCATTGGCTTCTCAGCTATTAAATGTACCCATCGCAATAACAAGCTTAGTGGATGAGGATCGAATTTGGTTCAAGTCCCATCATGGGTTGGACGTGCAGGAGATTGACAGGGAGCCCGGTCTCTGTGCCTCGGCCATTCTGAACAACGTACCCTATATTCTTAATGATGCAAGTATAGATCCTCGCTCGTTGGCAAACCCTTTGGTTGCAGGAGAAATGGGCTTGCGTTTTTATGCAGGGATTCCTCTGGTTACCCATGATAATCACAACCTTGGGGTGTTATGTGTAATTGATTTCGAGCCGCGTGAAATCACTAAACAGGAAATCAATATTCTTAGTAAGCTCGCTCAAGTCGTCATGGACGAGATGGAATTACGTTTGGCTGCACGTAAAATTGAAAAACTTAGTAAGGAAAAATCAAATTTATTAGCAGTTTTAAGCCATGAGATTCGTACGCCACTGAACGGTGTAATTGGAATGTCCAGTTTACTACATTCTACTGAATTGACCCAAGAACAAAATGAATATGTTGACGTGATTGAGACGAGCAGCCAATCCCTACTTACTATGGTGAATCATATATTGGGTTATTCGAAGATAGAGTCAGGTAAAATGAACTTGAACATCCAACCCTTTGACATCCATTTCTGTATAAAAAAGGTTATGGATCTGTTTTCTGCTGAAGTAGAGGAAAAAGAGCTTTGTTTAACCTATGAAATTGATCCTAAAATTCCAGATATTTTAATAGCTGACGATCATAAAATCCGTCAGATTTTGGTTAACTTAGTGGGGAATGCTGTCAAGTTTACTAAAGAGGGAGAAATTAGAACTCTAATTAATTTGGTTTCTTATGAATACGACGCCGGTTATGCAACAGTATCCTTTACAGTGAAAGATACAGGGATCGGTATTCCGAATCACCAAACCCACCGATTATTCCAACCTTTTAGTCAAATACAGGCATCGGAGTCCGATGAAATTAGAGAAGGAACGGGCCTTGGTCTTTCTATCTGTAAACAATTGGTGGAATTGATGAATGGACGTATTTGGCTGGAGGAATCAACCAAAAGTGGTTCGACCTTTACCTTTGAACTCAGATTGCCATTCGAATATTGATATCTGAATAAAATAGAGATCAAGAAAAGGGGATGTCTAATCGACAACCCTTTTTGTCCTATAAAAACTTGATTATGTTCTTGATTTTATGATTTCTAATAGATAACTTCATTGGATATACCGATTTTTGGTATCATCGTAATAAGTAATTCCTAATCCCTGTGTTCTTTAACATTAATAGCTTGGTCCTTTTTCTCTAAGGTTCGCTAACTTCTAACCTTTGTATGTGCAGCAGATAAGTATCTTTTTTGACTCTCCTACATTTTTCGTCGACAGAAGTTCTTACGCATTCTTAAATTCTTTCTACAGGTTTTACTTTCAAAATTTATTATTTCCCCTATTTTATATGAATTTTTGTGTGGAGGTTCGGATTTTAAGTAAACTATTTAAATTAATGGTATGACCCATATTTATGGTAAAGTATGAAAAAGATGAATTTCAAGTTCAAAATCATTTCGCAGAGTAGAAACTTTTACATGTAGCTTCTATACTTGCAAAGACTATAATGAGGGGGGGGAATCTCTAACACTATTTTTTGCTAGTTAAAATATAAACCATTACATCCAGACAACATTCACAATTACGAAAAGAGGATTAATATGTGTGAAGTTGGACTTATTCTAAACCCCTCTGCAGGGAACGGACAATTAAAGGAAAACATCGATTTGATAACTGATAAACTTACAACTAAGTTTGAGTCAGTCAATGTCTATATAACTTCCAGACCTGGAGACGGTGCGAAATATATACGTCAGATTTCCAGTGAAGTTGATTTGATTATTGGAGCTGGCGGTGATGGAACGATATATGAATTAATCAATGCGATTTGTAAACTGAATGAACGCCCTAAGTTTGCCATTATTCCAGGAGAACTTGTAATGATTTTTCAAGAGCTGTTAGTATGTCACAGGATCCTTTTCAAGCTCTCGATCAGATTTTGGAGGGTAAAGAAGAAAAAGTAGACGTTGGTCATGCTAACGACCAATACTTCCTGAACTTTTGGGGAATCGGATTAATAACCCAGGTTTCAGAAAACATTGAATCTGACAAAAAGGAGACATTGGGTAGGCTATCCTACTATATGAGTGCTATTCATACTGTGAAAGAAGCAATTCCATTTAACTTAACATTGACTTCTAATAAAATGAATTATGATGGTGAGGCTGTAATGGTTATTGTCGGAAACGGCCCTTTTACCGGTGGATTAAAGGCATTTTTCCCAAAGAACAGTATTCAAGATGGAATGTTCGACGTTCTTATCCTTAAGGGCACATCAGTACCAACCTTTTGGTCCATTCTGAAATCCAGTATTTTTAATAAAGATCTGTTTAACAAAGAAGAGATTGTCCACTTTCAAACGAATGAATTGACTATATCATGTAATCCACAGCAACAAATCGATTGTGATGGGGAACATAATTATAAAACACCCACTAAATTAACCGTTTTACCAAAACACTTAACAATGATTGTTGCTGAATATATTGAATAGAACCTGAAAAGGATAAATAATTTTAATGAGGCACCCTGCGGATAAGAGAGCAAAAAAGAAGAACTATTATTGATGTGTGGTTATTCCAACGCGAAAAAGGAACGAATTAAAAAAGGGATATCTTACCATCTAACAGTTTGAATTTAGTTGTTTCGTAAATCTCATTGTGTAGAACACCCATCCATTTTTATTTCGTTTTGACATCGACTATTTGAAAAAAGTTGAACGTGATTTTTAAATCTAATTCGTCCTGAATGAAGATTATTTTACTATAACGATCAATTTTCGCTACCGTTCCGAGTGAAAGAAACCATCTTTCCAAGTGGTTATTTCTAAAATTGTTTTTTCTTGTAGGCTTTCGGATAGCAGGCGTTCAATTTCTTCAATTTGTGATTTGTCCAGTTGAGGTCTAGCAGTTCTTAAGTGATCACGGTCCCCGTCCTTTAAAGTTTTTATATGTTCCGGCACGAAGAATCCTTGCCATTTGATATTACCACGATCACGAAGCATTAAAACCCTCCCTATTATTATAGAAACATATATTCTATTTAATCAAGTTATGTAGAACGAGAAATTTTTAGAGGTATTTTCCAGTTCTTCTTATTTATCGAACAGGTAGCCTTTAAGTTGCATGATTTCTTCAGGATTAAGAGCTGTAAGCGACGTTTAGATTAAGAGTATTCCTGAACAGCAGGCCAGCTAATACAGACTGTACAGAAAGGTAAGAACTTAACCTTTTTGGCATTCTGTACGGTCGTTTAGGCATTTAAATGTCCCAACCTCGATCTGTACGGCTAACTCCTACATTCGGTAGTTTCCTTGTTCCATTTATGGCAAGTCATCATACCAAAATAGACTTTATGCAATCTCCATTTTTATCCTAGACTCAGATTATCATGTAAACATAGTTAAACGACTTTAACTATTATAAAACAAGACAAATTAAAAAAGTCAATTCCGTACTGCGAATCAGCCTTTTTAATTTGTTTAGTTTTGTTTCAATCGTCTATAAAAAAATACATTTTTCGGAAACTTAATAGGAGGAGGGGCATTATATCGTCTATCCATTGTTTCTTAGTTCCAAGTGCTATTACAATATTTTTACTCCTACTTTTCTTCTCTAGGCTTGATATTGTAAGGAATAGGTTCTTCTTTCTTAATTTTCTTTGTATCTGTATACATACTTGAGCGTAAACGGATAAATTGATAAAGGTGTGTGACGATCACTTTCAGTATGGCATAACCCGGAACTGCTAGAATAATACCTATAATTCCGAATAGATTTCCTGCAGTCAAAATTACAAAAATGACAGTAATGGGATGAATGTTCAAACTTTTACCCATGATTTGAGGTGATATTAACTTACCTTCAAGTAATTGGACGATAATCCAAACAACAGCCAGTTTTAGAACCATGAATGGTGACATGACAAAAGCAATGATAATAGCCGGTAAAATAGCAATAATCGGGCCTAAATAAGGAACTACGTTTGTCAACATAGCTATAATTGCGAGCAATAACGCATAGTCAATCCCAATAATTAAATAGCCAATAAAAAACAGGACACCGATACAAGTAGCAACAAAAAGTTGACCTCGAATGTATGAACTTAATGCATGATTCATGTCCCCAAAGATTTCTTTTGCTTCGGGACGTGTTTGATTGGGTAAAAGCCTTACGATGTATTTCGGTAAATCTTTACCATCCTTTAATAAATAAAAAAGGATAAAAGGCAAGACAGCAAACGCTAGGATCACTTCAGTGAGTGTACCAATAAAAGTAAGAACGCCCTGTGAAAAGCCGGAAATATACTCGTTAAGATGACCGGAAAAGCTTTTAGAAACCTTATCTATGTCAGTATTAGTCGATTGGGCTCCCTGTTTAACATACTTATTTTGAGAAACATTCTGAACCATATCTTGAATATCATGACTGATTTTTGGAATGTTACTTACTAGACTTTGTACTTGATCTTTTAAAGGGGGGATAACAGATAAAATGACGATCGCCAACAAACCTATTATGACTAAGTATAGTAACAGAATAGATAGAATCCTCTTATTCCCCTTCTTTTCCAAATAATTAATCAATGGATTAAACAAATAAAAGCAGACGCCAGCTAATAAGACCGGTAAAAAGATCGTTTTTGCAAAGATTGCAAACGGCACCAGAATAAAAGTGATTTTAGATAAAGCAAAGGTTGTGATGCTAAGTAAAAAGACGATTATCGTATAGACAATGAATTTGCTATTTAATATCTTCTTTTTGAAAAAAGTATCCCTGGGGTTTCTTTCTTCCAATAATATCCAACTCCTAATTCTATTATTTACTATTTTGATTTAATAACTCCTTTATCGTATCATCTCATCGTCCTTTCCCATAACTCACATACTGCATTCACTCAAAATCTATTATATACTAACAATTCATCTTTTTTAGCACGGATTGTTACTTCAACTTTTTCTTATTTAGGAGAACTCTTATGTCCCATTTAAGATATTTTATGAGTATAACCTCAAAGAAAAAGGGTAATCTTAAATAACTGATTAATTTCTCTAACATACTTAATGAAGGTTTTATCATGAATGAAAACAAGGGAACGAAAAAAAGCAGAAGGAAAACTTGATAAGGTAAAAGTAGAAGTAAAAGAAAAACAGGGCAAATAATAAAGGGTTAAAACTTGAAGGGAAATGGGATAAAGATAAAGGAGCTGTTAAGGAAACAGCTGGTAAAGTAAAAGATGCATGGTCCCGATAAGGATAAGAAATAAAAATCCGGTCATAAATAAACCTGCAAATGGTGAAACAATTACCATTTGCAGGTTTTTTCATTTTTTATTCCTTGTATGGATGTAAAGACATTAATTGGGGGGATTAAGTCTTTTGTAACGCGCCTCAGCAAACATATATACACCGTATGCAATTAATCCAAGGGAAACAATCGTGAGCATCACAGGTCCAAACGGTTGAGTGGCCACCTCAGCAAGTGCGCCGTCAAGACCTTTGGTTTCATCCGGGTCAGCTTGGATTGCTGTTTTAATAAGAAAAACTCCAATAATTCCAAATATTACGCCCCGTGCAGAAATCCCAAACTTCCCAAGGTATTTACTCCACTTCCGTTCCTTTTGGCTCATCTCATTCTTTTTTAACTGTTTTTGAAAACGGCCGGACAATGCCCAGAAAATCTGACCTATTCCGACGATAAGAATGACTGTACCCGTGATGGCAATGATTGTTTGTCCGAATGGCTGTGCTAGCATTCTTGCTGATAATGTTTGATAATGTCCACTAGTTGTATGAACTCTCGTATGAAGTGAAATTTTTACCGTACTGACACATAAGCCAATATAAATAACAGCAACCACCAAATAACTGATTCTGCTAACAATGCCTTTTATATTATAACCCTTATTTTCAGGGTCAAAAATTGTCCTTGTAATTTGCCAACATGCATATCCACTCAGTCCCACAGCTAAAATGATAACCACTAAGAATCCAAACGGTTGTTTTGCAATGGTATATAAAGCCCCTTGAGAGGTTGTTAACTTCCCTCCGAGACCCAACGCCATTTGAATGGCCAACAATCCTATTAGGAAATAAACAGAGCCTTGAGCCATATGACCAAAACGAGCAAAGCGAAACAGCCATGGCTTGGCATCTGCTTTGGCTTGACTTAACTTATTATCAAGAGTTTTCTTCTTATCAAACAGAGACTTTTTCATCCATAATCCCCTTCATAAATATAATAAATAAAAGCTGGCGTATGGAGCATTAGATTAGCTAACCAGTTTTTTAAAAAAGTTAAGTTGTAAATTTCACTTATAGTTTTTTAAGTAACGACTAAGCGTTCTCTGTAATTGTCTAATGTAGATCTAAGATAAAATTCTATTAATATAAAAAACGGACACAATCTTGTGTCCGTTTCGATAGTTAACCACGTTTTCGCAAACTTCTTAAAATAAGGCTGATAATAAAAACTAAGATAATGGCTCCAATAATAGCCGGTATGATAAAGAAACCGCCTACTTCTGGTCCCCATGATCCTAAAATTAGAGAACCTAGCCAAGCGCCGATAAAACCAGCAATAATGTTCCCAATAATTCCACCCGGTATATCACGGCCTGCAATAAGACTTGCAATCCAACCGATAATTCCTCCAATAATAAGTGCCCAAATAAACCCCAAAACATTTCCTCCTTAAAAAAACATAAATGTTGAAAAACATAAAATGATGAAAAATGTATTTCGGTAGTAATTTTCCCTGTTTTGAAAGATATAAACCTAAAAAAGAAAAAAGAATTATGAAATTCTCCCCACAGTCCTACATCTCAAATGAAAGGGTTAATATTATTGTTGGATAACTTCTCATTTAAGTACTAAAAAAATTCAAGTTTTACATCCAAGATAAACGGGGTACTACTTGAAAATAATTAACATCTCATAGGAGGAATCAACTAATGAATACAAATAATAGTATCTGGAACGTGAATTTAATACTGAGCAAGAAGTTGTAAATGCTGTAAAGGAATTAGAATCAAGAGGAGTTTATCAAGAGGACTTATATGTTTTGACACATGAGAAAGATCGAACACAAAAAATTGCTGATAAAGCAGATACTAATACTATCGGTGTGGAAGAACAAGGTTTAGGAACAACTATTAAAAATGCCTTCCAAAAAACCGGAGATGAATTGCGTAATAAGATGGAAGAAATCGGCCTTTCCAAAGAAGAAGCAAACCTTTATGACGAAAAGTTAGATCAAGGAAAAATAATATTATTTGTGAAGGACCAAGAAAAGGATCAAGGGTGGGTTTATCTTTTGCCTTGATTTCAATAATATTATGTAACTCGATTTCTTCAAAGAACCTACTGCGCAACTTCCCCATTCTATGTTCATTCAGCAAGCAAGCATATATCCCGGTGCGTGTTTGAATCTTTTGGTACGCTGATAAAGATAATCGGAATATCTTTGAGCTTCTCAATTTGCTGGATACGTCGTCGGAATCGATAGCATTGATTTTAGCTTCATAATATCAAGCTGGATTAAGTTAAAGGGAAGGAATGAGAAGTATGCGCGAAGAACAATACACAACCAAAAGATGGATAATCTACTGTCCATATACCCAACGCTATGTGAATCACGAAATTTCTTTTGGAGGGACGGATGAAAAGGAAGAAGAGATCGCTACTTGTACAGATATCGAGGATTGCTGCTGCGATTGTTTGTTTCTTCTTGGTTATCGATCCGTAGGTGGGACAGGAAAGAAAAAATCAGTTTTATCAATTCAAATCTCCAAAAACAAGTAAATTTATATAAGTTCATTTATATAACCCTTATTCCACTAACGGGTGTGTAGCTGGAGATTAGAGCTGTCTTTAAGGCAGCTTTTTTGTATGAAAACACATTAGTGAAAGATATTCTAATTTTTTGAAGGACTTAAATGTACTATGTCGTTATTTTGATTGGTTATGCAGTTTGTTGTTCAGATGGAGGGATTGTTGTATATCCTTTCTTTTTTAGGTATTCGATCATTTTTAATTCTTTGTTCATTTGTTTTTCTTCAAGGTAATTTGAGCCTAGTTCATGATAGGGTTCTCCTGTTTTTAAGATGTTGTAAGCAATCGTCAATCGTCAATAGTAAATGAGCAGAAGCGATTCGTCCCTTCATTTTTCCCTGTCGTTTGGTAATCCTTTTTCGATGTGAAGCAATTCGATTATTTTGCCTAGAGGTTGTCAGTACACATTCTACAGCCATCGTTTTTAATGCTTTGTTTCCTTGTGTGGTTTTACTCGTTTTTTTTTACCAGCACTTTCGTAATTTCCAGGACTCACACCAGCCCAAGAGGCAAGATGTTTAGCTGACTTAAATACGGACATATCAACACCCATCTCCGCAATAAAAGTAGCTGCGGCAGCTTTGTTCACACCAGGTATACCATCCAATAATTCTACTTCCTTACGATAAGGGGACAGGAGTTGATCGATTTGTTTTTCCAATTCTTCTATGGTTTGTTCTAAATAACCCATATGCTCCCAATGGTAACGCAACATATCACGATGATGACGGCGAATACGGCCATTAATTGCATGGGCAATGTCAGTAATACTTGCTTTTGTTCGCCAATCCACCATTTTTCGAAGACCATCGGTCTCTATTTTTTCACCATTTAGAATCGCTTCAAGGATACGGCGTCCCGATACACCGAAAATGTCTGATAGAACGGATGTTAGCTTGATATTAGCATCTTGAAGAATTTTGTGAATGCGATTCTGCTCTGATGTGCGATGATGAATCAATTTTTTTCGATAACGAGTAAGATCTCGTAAATCACGAATATCCTCTGGTGGGACAAAATTGCTTTCAATAAGTCCGCATCTTAGAAGCTTGGCAAGCCATTCGGCATCTTTCACATCAGTTTTACGCCCTGGAACATTTTTGACATGCCTGGCATTGGCAAGAACAAGGTGAAAAGATCCTTCGAGTATATTCCATATTGGTTTCCAGTAGACTCCGGTACTTTCCATCACAACATCGGATACCTGAAGGGTAGCGAGCCAATCACTTAAAGCCAACAGTCCCGTTGTTGTAGTTGAAAAAGTTTCAATAGAGGTTTTTGGCTTTTTATCTAATGGACCAAATAATACACAGGCTACTACTGTTTCTTGGTGTACATCTAGGCCAGCACACCGT
>NZ_JAGGQC010000033.1:0-8994 GCF_018613455.1 Bacillus sp. ISL-78 | reverse complement strand
CATACAAAAAAGCTGTCTTAAAGACAGCTCCGATCTTAAGCTAAAGCACCCGTTAGTTCATTACTGTTTTTTCCATAACCCACCTGAACAGGGAGTAAAGCCGCACGTTTCATAAAAGTTTTTATGTTTGGGATCATGCGTTAAGGTAACAATTTCTAAACCATACCGTTCAGACTCTCTTAATAATTCTCCTACTAATTCCACACCAATTCCTTTTTTTTGATAATCAGGATGAACAATTATGTCTTCCATATAACCATGTTCTAATCCCATACCAGCAACATAACCAAATGCAATAAGTTTATTATTTTCGTTTCTTACTCCAGCCCAAAAGTTACATCGTTTGAATAAGGTTGGAAAATCTCTGTCGCGTCTTCCCCAACCAATCAGTTCCCTTAATTCCGGTACTTCATGATTAGATATTGGTATGTTTATTATGACCTTATAGTACATTTAATTCCCCTTTCACCATCTACAATAGAATTCAATATTATGCAGACTTATTCCTTGTAGAACTAATCTGCCCCTTTAGTTCATTAAGAAAAACTGCTCTAAGGCAGCTCCGATTTCAGCTAACTTAAATTGAATAAAAGCTTAAAATTCCAATTATCATAGCGATTAAAAGAATTGATACTAAACCAATAAGTATATTAATCCAAGTTTTCATGTAATCACCTACTGTTTAAGTTTTGGACAAAAAAAAGACGGTTTTACTGTCGCCTTTACCTAAGATGACAGGATGGTCTCTAAACCATATAAGGTCCGTACGTGACCGGATACACAGAAGCCCATTATTAGGATATCTTGATCATATTTTCAAAGAAGATTTTTCAAATGGTGGACCAAAAATGCACGTTGAATATGGAAAATCTCAGCATGGGCTAATTTGTCTTACCTTTGAGTCTGTCTTTGCCTTAAATAATATAAACCACGAGCTAAGTTAAAAAGGGAATAAGAACCAAAAAGAATTGGAAAAGCTTTAGAATTTTGAAAAACGCTAAAAGAAACTAAAGCCAAAATAAGAAAAAATAGAGTGAAGATAAAACTTTGTGTATACCTGGGAAGCTTTTTCAAAAGTAAATCACCTCTTCCTTACTTTACCAATAAATGAAAGATTAGTGAATCTCATAATACAGTGCTTCTAATCTCTATATTCATAAAAATTACTTATTAATTTATTACGTCACAGTTCGAACACACTACGCTTAATGAACTAACCTGCCCCGTTAGTGCCATAAGAAAAAGGCTGCCGCAGCAACCCTTGTTATTGAAGTAAAGCACCCGTTAGCTTAAGTACATTTATTCACAAAATTCTTTCATTTTGCTATTTAAATCATCATAATCTTCTTTTTTAAAAGATACAGTTACTCTAGCCAGTCTTTCCGAATTTGGATAGAGGTACATTTGTTGATTGAATCTTATCCCTAAAGGTCCAATTATTCCATAAATCAGATTTAAAATATTGAAACAATCTAAGTCTACTCCATCTTTTAAATGGTTCTTTATACTAATAACCATTAAGTTATCGATAACTTCAAATTTAGGTTTCTGGGGGTTAATATTTTTAATTTTACAAATTCTCTTTACTGCTTGTTTAAAAAAATCTGAATCCCCAATATTTTTCGCCAAAAAAACACCCCTTATTTTTTAACTTTTTCACTTATATTCTACCTTAATGCAAATATAACCTTTTGCAACTAACCTGCCCCTTTAGTGGCATAAGAAAAAGCTGCCTTAAAGACAGCTCCGTTCTTCAGCTAACGCACCCGTTAGTTTAAGTACAATCCTTCACAATTTCGTCTACCCTATATTTTGTGAGTTTTCAATCTATCTAGGTTTTGGCCTTCTGTACTTTCACGGCTTAGCAGTCGACGGCGGAAGGAGTAAAGATGGATAAAGAAGAGAGTATGTTGTATGTGTAAATGGAGGGAACAGGAACAGGATGTGAAAATTATAGAAGCTGTAGAACCCATACCTGAACCAAAAGAATTGAATATATAAGTGTAAGGGAGATAAAGAACAAATACAGAGATTTTCGGAGCATCATTATCCAAAAAGGAGGAATTGATAGCAAGTTATGACTAAGAAATTAATCGGTTATCATAGCATGTACCAGCAACAAAAGAAAACAGGACTGTATGATGAAAATATTTGTTTATCACCAAGTCCACCAAGAGGTTGTCCAAATATTTATCCAGTGAGGGAAAACCCAAATCCAAATAACATTTTAAAGGTAAAAACTTTTCAATATACTGCAATTTCTGACGGCATAAAAAGGATTTATACCAATCAAGATGGAGTATTAAAATACAGAAGCTCTGGTATTCTTAATCCAAACAGCGTATCTTATATAAACTTATTTATAAATGGAATATTACAGCCAAATATAAATTACATCGTAGAACAGGGAAAACTTACATTCTCTAACGATATACCCCCATCTGGATCCCCTATTATTCTTCAATTTGTAATAATTTATGGATAAAGAAAAAGTGGAAAGTTCTTACGCATCCAATGACAAAATGCCGAACAATCACCATGTTGATTACCGGCATTTTGTCATTGGCAAATCATGAGTATTAGTTGACTACAACTTCAACAACAATTGGAGTTGAAGCATCGAGTGCATCGCCACCTGGAATAGTTATAGTAGTAGTAGTAAGGGTTGAGGTATCAGCTGTTTGAATCTGAGCATTTATATATAAAACATAATAGGCAAATGAACCTGGAAATGCGGTTGCAGCTGCACCAGCATCATTCGTAAAGGCTGTTGCTGCAATAGCAAACGTTGCCCCAGTACCTGTGCCATCTCCTATTGTGGCAGTGAATTTTCTTGAAGCCATAAAAGGTTTGATAATAGGCATTTAGAGTCACCACTTTCTAAAAGAATTAGGACATTTTTTTAAAAGAAATACTTGTCCTTGTTCCAGTTTATTAATCTTTTTTATTTTGGTGACGGTAAACTACCTACCAATAAGCCTATTTACAATATTTTTAATAATTGTAAAAGTATCCTAAATGCTTTTTTCTTAAATAATTAACAAATGGACAGCAGTATACAATATCTGTAGGAAGTTTTATTAATGATATTAGATAGATTGGTGATTATTTACCATTCCTCTTGTACACGCAGAACAGCACTAACTGTCCCTGTATTTGAGGTTATGTTTCTTACACATAATGTTACAGGAGTAGACCCAGTCATGACTATGTCCACTGGGAATGATGTTAATGCGGCACGATTACCTGAAGCAGCAAGACCGCCCATTATTTTCACGCCTGTGGATACATTAATTGCTGTAGCTGATGTATCTGCAAAACAACATGTTTCATTAGATAAAGTCTCACTTGGATTAACCCAATTTGCTCCAGTAAGAGTTGAGCCTTGTCTTAATTGCCAAACAACGTCCATAGAGGTAATAAGATCAAAACCATTAACGGTTACATTTATGGAGTTACTTTTGGTTGCTCCTGAGGGGAATGTCGTTTTTTTTTGAAAACTGACAAGTGGCACAAAAGTAGTATTATTAGTAGAAACATTTAATCTACGCTCTGAGGTCATCCGGTTCAATGGCTTAGCTGTACCTAAGTTAGCATAATATCTCCCTCTCACGTTAGCAGTAAGAGATTGTGCGGTAGCACCATTTTGGATTTGGACACAAACTGGTTGGTTAGGGTCTCCTACAATAGGTTGTGATATAGTAGATTGTCTATGACATGTTATTGGTTTTTCTAAATTATTAGTTGGATCGACCATAAGTATTCGATACTCTACAATGCCATAATTACTTCCAAATCTAATTTGGTACATATATCCCCTACTTGGCTCTAGTGTTAACTTACTTGGTCCAGTTCCATCTAATTTATCGATATTCCATTGGGACTGATAAACTTTAACATTCTCATTTCCATTTCTTCTTGTTGCAATAAATATTCCACCGGAATCCTTGCCAAAGTACAGACCATTATCATTATCAAATATTCCCCATGTTATCCTTTGGTTTCCTGTTGGTGGAGAAGGAATCTGAATAGCTACACCTGTTTCAAAAGCTGTACCACTGTTAAATCGGCCACGTTCTGCCGTATCTAAAATAGCAGAGTCGTTTGCTGAGGCGGTAGTAGTTAAAATATATCCATTTCCATTAGTATTGTTCACACTTCCATTTCCACTTGTTGTGACCACATCTCGTAGAGCAGAAACACCATATGCAGGTAAAACGTTGAAGATATTATCAAACTGGGCAACTTGTAAGCGATCATATAACGAGCCGATACTTGGATCAATACCACTAATATTTGATTTCATTGAACCGTCAATGGCACCTCCATAAATCAATATGATTGACATTTTACCACCCTTTCACAAACCAGTAGTTCATTTATAGATATTCAATCTATATTGATTCTAGAATTGTTAGTTCAACGTTGTTTTACTAAGGAATCATAGATTGATTCGTAACCTAATTCAAAATAAGCTTTTTGAGTTTCAGCATTATTAACATTCGCATAAGCTCCAGGGGTTACAGTAAAGCACAAAGTGGCTGTGAGGAACAATTTTTTTTAAACAAGTTGCACATCCTTAAATTTGGTTAAATATAGTTACTTTATTTTTCACTTATATACCAAACTTAATTCGCAAGTCGCACAGTACGAATACACTGTGCTTGTGGAACTAACCTGCCCCGTTAGTGCCATAAGAAAAGAGCTGCCTTAAAGACAGCTCCGATCTTCAGCTAACGCACCGTTAGTTCATTAAGAATAGGTTTTCGTTATCAGTCCTTTGTAATCTGAAACCATCTGAAGGAATTTTTCTTTCTCTTCTAAATACGGTACGTGATTACTTTTTTCAAAAATATAAAGTTTGGAATTTTTCAAACCTGCATTTATTTCTTCAGAAAAAACAAGAGGACATTGGGCATCGTGTCTTCCACAATAAACAATGGTCGGGATAGTAACCTGATACAGTTCAGTTTGAATGTCGTAGTTTGGCAGGTCATTAAAAGAATAATAATCTAGCCTTTTTTGTACAACTTTTCCACTGCTCGGTTTTTTAAAATATTCATCCCATTTTTCTTTGTTATATAAAGACATATTAGTCCATTCTCTGTTAGCATCCCTTCGCTCTTCAGTGGTAGAGTCAGGAGATTTTAATACAGCAAAAATCTTTTTCAGTTTTTTATTTAGTGGACTACGAGGACTATAAATACTGCCTTCGTGTTCCATATATTTTTTAGTAGCAGTTGCTCCTCCAACTAATAGTTTTGTCAGAGATTTTGGAAACATTGTTGCATAAATTAAACCAAGCATTCCTCCAGTTGAATGCCCTGCAAAGCACCATTTATTATAATTTAAAGCTTCTCTAATAGCCTCTAAATCCTTAGAGGTTTCTTTCATACTTAATTCCTCTTCTATACCGGCTTTTTGGGTTCACTTCATTGGCGGCCTTTTAGAATTTAAACTAACTCTAAGATTTCTTTGAAGTTATTCACTACAAAATCTGCTTGTTTTAATTCATCTTCTTGAGCAAAGTCAAAGTTCACACCAACTGCAATAAGTTCATTATCCTTAGCAGCAGATATATCTGAAGACCGGTCTCCGACAACGTAACCTTTTCCAATTTGATTTTTATTTTTCACCATTTGCACTAAATCTGACTTATGCCCAGATCTAATTAGTTGGATACTATATGTATTTTGAATAAACCTATCCAAATTATAAGTTTCTACAATTGCTTGTAAATATTCTATCTGTCCATTGCTGGCAATAAACAAGGGATACTTTTTACTTAACTCATTTAATGTTCTCTCCACATCAGCATATAATGCACCTTTTTGTGCTTGTATTAGTTCTATAAGCTTTTTATGAAAAATCTCATTACTCTTTACTCGTATTTCTAGTGAGTGGTTTGGGCAAAGTGTTTCCCATACAACCGGTAGAGGTACACCCATAATTTTCCTATATTGCTCAATCGGTGTTTTTGAATCCCATAAATTTTCTTTTCGTAGTACATCAAATGTTTCTTTTAGGGCAGGTTCTAAAATTAAATTTGTTTGAAATAAGGTTCCATCCATATCAAAAATAATTGCTTTACTCATTGAAAATTCCCCCTCTCTTTATCTCTCATTAAAACATTTTTAAAAAGCACTGCCTTAAAGACAGTTCTTATCTTCAGCTAACGCACCCGTTAGTTCATTAAAGTTAGTTTTTACTTGTGATTTTTTAATATTTGAACCTCTTCTTCTAGTTTATCGATTTTTTGTTGAAGTTCTTTCTTAGGTTCTGAAATTCTTCGACCTAATATAACGAGGAAGCCGGTAATAGCAATAACTCCCCCAGCAGAAGCTATAATCAAAATCAAGGTAATATCAAACATAAAAACAACTCCTAATTTATTTTCTATATCACGTAAACTACTTAATAAATATAATCAGGTTAATTTTACCATTAAAAACCACATTCGTTCTTCAACTATCCTGCCCCTTTAGTTCTATAAGAAAAGGAGCTGCTAATCAGCTCCTAGTAATGAAGTAAAGCACCCGTTAGTTAAATTAGAATAGTTGCATCTTAATTCCCATTTATGTCATTGAAGATATATAAACCTACACCCAATATAAAAATAAGAATAAACACAATCCACTTTGTATAATACCAGCCCTTTATTCTATCAATAACCACAAAAAGAGTAATAATAATAAGAGATATACCCTGGGATACACCCAATGCTGTCCATATGTTCCTATATTGGATAGGAAGTAATTCAATTAATAGATAAAAACTTCCAAAAAAAAAACAAAATGCCTGGAGGCTGTTTCCTTTTATATTTCTCAGTTCGCTTGGGATATAATTCCATTTAATCTTGGACTCCTCAACTATAATTCCTAAAGTGATAAAGTTCAATTAAATCATATATTCTTCAACTCTTGCACCTTTTAGTTGAACAAGAAATTCAATCTTTTTTCTTTATGTAGAAGAAAAAAATCATAATTAATAACCAAAAACTCCATACCTCAAAAATACCCGATGAAGACCACATTTCACTTATCCCCGGAGTATTAAAAGTAATATACGTAAGAATAAATGAAACTACAACCAACAATATTTTTAATTTCACTTTTTACACCTACCCCAAAAGTCTGCTTCTAATATATTACATTTTATAGTATTTACTGCAATATTTACTAAAATCAATAAAATAATTTTATTGAACTAAACTGCCCCGATAGTTGCATAAGAAAGAGCTGCCTTAAAGACAGCTCTGATCTTCAGCTAACGCACCCATTAGCCATCTATGAAGCGCAAAAATCAGCGCTTCACCACAGAGAATGAAAATTGGTCTCTATGTCGATAATGTTTTAATGGCTGGCGAAGAAGGTCGTTGAACTATGGTGCCTTTGAGCCCATCCGTTAGTCTGACTCCGACGACCACGGTGTACCACCGACTGTCGCGCCTTTATGGGTAGCACTCATGGGAGATTAATCCTTTTTTGGTCGTCGCGCTAGCCTCTACTTAATTTGCTTTGATTGGAGTTTTTTGTTTAACGATTTACCAAACTCAATCAGATCACTCATAAGGCTCAGCCTTTTTTTAAAAAGCGTTTTTACTGGGTCTTTTTTCTGGATTTTGAGCTTTTTTAATTTTCATGGGAGTTTAAGTAGAAATCTTCACAATATTAATTAACATAAATACATTGATTTTCCCCTTAAATTAGAAGCTTATAGTGTAAACGGGTTTAGTAATTATAAAAACAGGGTAATTGTAGTTTTGGCATATAAAAAATAGGGGGATTATATTATGAAGGTGTCACTAGATGCATATAAATTACTGGAATTCATCCAAGAAAATAAAGAGGATTTTGAAGATTCATTATTAAACGAAGCATCTAATGTGAAAGAAAAAATTGAAGAAATTCTAACGGTCGGTAATATTGACCTGATAAATAATGCCCATATGCTGATTCAATACATTATTGAGGGTAACGAACAAGAACTTGAATCATTTGCTAAACAAGAAGGTATAGCTTGGGCGACACACGCAATTCCATTATCTTTCAAATTAGAGTGGGTGCAAGCCATTCGAAGAACCTTGTGGAAGTTCCTACAAGAATATAACGAGGTAACGAATAAGGTTTTAACTGAAGCATTTTTTTCGGTAGAAAAACAAGTAAATAATCAAGTAGACAGGTTTTTAAATGTTTTTTTTATTACATATTCTCAATACAAAGATTCATTGATAATGGCTCAAAAAGAATTGGTTGAAAATCTTTCGGTGCCTATAATACCAATAACACCCACTATATGTATTTTGCCTTTAATTGGTGCGGTTGATCTTTACCGAACGAATATTCTCGAGGAAAAAGTTTTAATAGAGATTGGAAAATTACGTATTCAAACATTGATTATTGACTTATCTGGAATTATGGAAATGGAGACTGAAGTAATTGATCATTTAATGAAGATTATTGACGGCACTTCATTAATGGGATGTGACACTGTGGTTACCGGGATAAGAGCTGAAGTGGCTAGAAATATGATAAACGTAGAAATGAGATTAAATGAAAAGGCACAAACATTGGGAACTTTACAACAAGCATTGAATAAATACTTATTAAGTTAAACACGGAGAATCTTAGAGAGGGTCGCTTTGCCGACTCTTTTTCTAATTCAATATATTCTGACCAACTGTCTAAATATTTGTTCCTGCCCAGCAATTACATCTTGGTATAAAAACTATAGTTAGGTATTTAATTCAACACCAATCAATTCGTTTTCTTATTCAACTAAACTCCCTCAATAAACTAAACACAATCTCACGATTGCTCTAGAATTCTTAGGATTTCATAGTCATATCATTAACCGTTATCTATGTAAGCTCGGCATTACTCCTCAAGGATAGGGA
Source organism: Bacillus sp. ISL-78 (assembly GCF_018613455.1). Taxonomy (NCBI): domain Bacteria; kingdom Bacillati; phylum Bacillota; class Bacilli; order Caryophanales; family Bacillaceae; genus Bacillus; species Bacillus sp. ISL-78. The sequence continues at coordinate 98 of NZ_JAGGQC010000033.1, read as the reverse complement.
TTTATCGAAAAAAGTGTATGCTAAACTAGCCAATTATAGGAAAAAATTGGTTTAAGCAAAGTTATGATCGCACTTTTGGATATCCACATGTCTCATGG
>NZ_JAGGQC010000032.1:0-5594 GCF_018613455.1 Bacillus sp. ISL-78 | reverse complement strand
CTTCATGGATGGCTAACGGGGCAGGTTAGTTGCATAAGGTTATATTTGCATTAAGATAGAATATAAGTGAAAAAGTTAAAAAATAAGGGGTGTTTTTTTGGCGAAAAATATTGGGAATTCAGATAATTTTAAACAAGTAGTAAAGAGAATTTGTAAAATTAACAATATTCCCCCCCAGAAACCTAAATTTGAAGTTATCGATAACTTAATGGTTATTAGTATAAAGAACCATTTAAAAGATGGAGTAGACTTAGATTGTTTTAATATTCTAAATCTGATTTACCGAATAATTGGACCTTTAGGGATAAGATTCAATCAACAAATGTACCTCTATCCAAATTCGGAAAGACTGGCTAGAGTAACTGTATCTTTTAAAAAAGAAGATTATGATGATTTAAATAGAAAAATGAAAGAATTTTGTGAATAAATTTACTTAAGCTAACGGGTGCTTTAGCTGAGGATCAGAGCTGTCTTTAAGGTAGCTTTTTCTTTATGCAACTATCGGGGCAGGTTAGTTGAAGAACGAATGTGGTTTTTTATGGTAAAATAAACATAAATTATTTTCATTAAGGGGTCTACCTGCTATGAAATTAGATGATAAAAAGAGAAAGATTCAAATGGAATATAGGGAGAAATTGCAGCAAAAGAGAAAGAATAAAAAATTCACACTCGAAGCAATTGTAGTTGCTATTATCATTTTTCTTTTCATTGTTTTAAATTCAATTTTTAAAGCCTTTTAACTGTTTTTAGTTCATTTGGATGGCCGCCAATTGGTGGCCTTTTTGGCTTAATGAACTAAAGGGGCAGGTTAGTTCAACAAGGAATAATGCATTTGAAATAGAATTTATATAGTACGTCAATTAAGGAAGAAGGCTGAATGACATTGATTAACACAGTTTTTTCATATGTTCTTCTCGGTGTGATAATTTTCTACGCCTTGGAATGGGCAGCTGTTGGTTCAGGTTTTAAGGTACTAATTGGTGGGGGGGTTGGTTTACTTTTATATATAGCTATTCATTTTAGTAAGAACAAAAAAATAATGAGTGATATGGAAGAGCTCGATGACAGGCAATAATATCCTAACAGGTGCCTTACTTCAATAAGAGGGTTGCTTTGGCAGCTCTTTTTGTTATGGAACTATCGGGGCAGAATAGATATATAATGTGATTCTAAAGAAAGGAAGGTTAAATATGCTTTTTCACATTATCGTTGGGTTTATTTTCCCTTGGCTTTTAGGTGCTTATTTGGTTAAAAATCAGACAAAGCTATTTATAATTTTTTATCCAATTGGTGTAGCAACAAGTATTTTAGTAAATGAAATTGGTTTTAACTACTTTTGGAAGATGGATATAGTGTTTCAAGAATCATCTTTAACTGGAATTCCGTATGATTTAGGTCTTTATCCTATACTTGGTTGTTTATTTATTTGTGTTATTCACTATAAAAAAATGCCTATTCTTATTACATTTTTAGTTTTCACTTTAGTAACAACTTTTGGAGAGTACATACTAGTATGTCTAGAGAAAATAGTATACAGGAATGAATGGAATATCATTTGGACTGGTGTTAGTTATTTATTTGCTTATTCAATTTATTATGTTTATTACAAATTAGTTCGTAAGTTTATTTTATTAAATTAATGGGTGCTTTACCAAGAGCTGATCAGCAGCTCCTTTTCTTATGCAACTATCGGGGCAGAATAGCTCTATAAACCGTTTAACGTACATAAATAACTGGGTATAGAGTGGAAATACTCACTTGTTACTAAGTTAAAGGGAAATTTGAACGGGAAGGAACGGAAAGTATGGGCGAAGAACAATACACAGTAAAACGATGGATAGTTTACTGTCCCTATACCCAACGCTATGTGAATCACGAAACTTCTTTTGTAAGGACGGATGAAAAGAAAGATGTGATTGCTACTTGTACAGGCATAGAGGATTGCTGCAGCAATTGTTTTTTTCTTCTTGGTTCTCAAGCCATAAAAGAAACAGAAAAGAAAAGATCTGCTTTATCAATTCAAATATCAAAAACAAATAAATTTATATAATTGATTTAGGAAACATAAGTTACATTTCTAATTACATTTTAGAACCGTCCCAAAAGTGGACGGTTCTTTTGTCTACAACAAGAAAGTAGGGACGCTTTTTCTTATAGAACTAACGGGTGCGTTAGCTGAAGATCGGAGCTGTCTTTAAGGCAGCTCTTTTTTCTTATGGAACTAAAGGGGCAGTTTAGTTCATTAAGGTTTCAGTATAGAGGTTATTCAAAATTGAAAAAGAATATGGAAGGATATAAGTTTTTTTGTCTGGGGGATTTTATATGTCTTTTGAACAATGTCAGAGAATTACTTCTTTAATGTCAGGATTTAATAAAACGTGGTTCTTTGCAGGCGGTTGGGCAATTGACCTTTTTATCGGTAGAGAAACAAGACATCATCAAGATATAGAGATTGCACTATTTCGGAAAGATCAATTAAACCTGAAGGAATATCTTAAAGAATGGGATTTTAAAAAGGTTATTAAAGGTAGGTTCTATACTTGGGAAAATGAGTTTTTAGAGTTACCTATTCACGAAATACACGCATTGAATAAGTCAAATGGAGATAAATTAGAAGTTCTTCTAAATGAAACAAAGGATTATGATTGGAAATTCAGAAGGGATTTAACGATTTCCTATCCACTTAAGTCAGTTTGGAGTTATTCTGATACAGGCATTCCTTATCTAAATCCAGAAATTGTACTTTTATATAAAGTGAAAAACACAAGAGAAAAAGACCATCAAGACTTTATGGCGATATTAGATAATTTAGATGATGAGAAGAAAGAATGGCTACAGTATGCTATACAATTGCACGAACCAGAACATAAATGGCTTCAATTCTTAACATAACGTCTTAATGAAATAACGGTGTAGTTAGTGAAGAAAGAATAAAGTGTTTAATTTTGTTCATAAAGCATTATTTAACAGATTCAAAAAGGAGAATCCTTTGGGTAAGGATTCTCCTTTTTACTATGGAAACTATTATATTTATTCTAGGCATGACTCAATCTAAATCTTACCAAAAATATAAATATAAGTCTATTTCTTTTTTAATAAATATGGAAAAATTATGATAGTAACAATGAAAAATTCACTTAAGAAAGAGGCGATTTTGAACATGAAACAAAACATTTATGATCATCCAGAATTCTTCCAGAGTTACCGAAATCTACGTGAGTCTGAGTCGAATTACAATGATTTACTAGAACAACCTACCCTAAGAGATATGCTACCTGAATTAAAGAATAAAATTGTATTGGATGTAGGCTGTGGTATGGGGGACTTCGCAAAGTATTGTGTAAAGGAACAGGCTCGGGAGGTCGTGGGGATTGACATTTCAAAGAAAATGATTCAAGTTGCTCAGCAAAGAAATTCCCATGAACGTATTAACTATGTAAATATTGCTTTAGAAGATCTTCAGATAAAACAACATGAATTTGATGTTGTAGTTAGTTCACTAGCTTTACATTATATACGGGATTATGATGTTGTTATAAAAAAAATTAACTGTTGTTTAAAAAAAATGGGGGTTTTTCTTTTCTCCATTGAGCATCCGATTGTAACAGCTAGAAGAAATATGGATAATTGGATAGTTGATAAAGAAAACAACAGATCACATTATGCAGTTGATCATTATCAGGACGAAGGTGAAAGGCGACAACATTGGTATATAGACGGTATTGTTAAATATCACCGTACTTTCTCAACTCTAATAAATGAACTAATCCTGAATGGCTTTCAGATTGAGCAAGTAATTGAGCCTATTCCCGATAAAAAAGCATTGAATAGTTTACCAAAAATTATTAATGAGATGAGAAAACCTTCTTTTATGATCATTAGGGCAAAGAAAGTTTGGTAATATGGGAGGTTGCTGCGGCAACCTTTTTCTTACGGAACTAAAGGGGCAGTTTAGTTCAACAAGCTTTTATTATGAATATTCCCATTTCAAACTTATTTAGAGCAAGGTTATCTCTTGCTTTTTTCTTTGTGTTTTAAAGTTGCTTTTTATTCAAAAAAAGGGATTTTCTTGTTGAAAAACAATACTTTTAGTGTAAAATTACACTAAAAAGGAGTATTTGGTATATATGGAAAAAGAAGAATTCATCAATTTAATTTCAGAAAAAATGAAACTTGTCCGAACAGAACAAAGTTTTTCTCAAGATAAAATGTCTGAAATTCTAGGGATTTCAAAAAAAACACTAGTTCAAATTGAAAAAAGAAGAACAGAAGCCAATTGGACCACCGTTGTTGCATTTTGTGCTTTGTTTAATCATAGCCAATTGTTGATAACATCAATTGGTGACAATCCAGTTGATTTTGTTCAGTTAATTGCTAGCAAAAATGGTGGTACGCCTAAAGAAAAAACAATGGGTGGTAAGATATGGTGGAAAGAAGTCGAGTATAGAGGGGATTTTCGTTTGCAACAAAATTTGATTAGTAACCATTACCGTATATTGGATCAATATGATTATCGTTGGCATAGTTCTTTTGATAAAGAAGAGAGTTTAAGTCGTTTAAATGAATTACAGGAGGTGGAGACTATCGAGATAGATAAAGGTATAGGGATATATGAAGAATAAGACCTCTACCTATAATAGTCTTAGGCTGTCCAAGTTTTCCACGTAACCTATATATCTGAAAGAGAGGTGACAATATGAGAAAAATAGTAATTGGTATTCTAATAGTCTGTTTATACTGTTTTCCTTTTGTTTATTTTTCAATGCACCAAGATTTTGCTAACCGTTCAATGCTTGGCTATTTAATTATGATTGTAGTAACTTCACTTCTTGCTTTCTTCGGCAAACTCGTTAGTAATTCAATGTTTCTTATTATTGGTAATATATTGTCTGTAATAATATCATTTTATTTCATCAGCGAGATGACAGGGAACGAACGATGGGGTGGCTATTTTAAGCCACTAACTCCATATCAATTATTAATCTTGGTTAGTTTTTTGAATTTGATCCCTCAGTTCTTCGCTATGAAGTTAGCTAATAGAAACAAAAAATAAAGTTAAATATTAATTTGATTGAGAAGAGTAACTTCTTTGAATTACTCATTTCTTTAATAAATATCAACAATATTCATTAACATAGCCTTCTTATTAAACAGCTAAGTTTGTGATTTAATACACTTAAACTAACGGGTGCGTTAGTTGATTAAGACAAATAAAAAGAGAGCTACCCAAAGTTACCCCATAGATATTACTTCGTTATACAGTAGTGAACCAACCACTAATAGTAGATGCTGTAACACCTGCATCATCAGCATCGACACGCGTTCTCAATTTACCGTCATTGATACGTTTTACGAATGTACCTTTAACACCTTGTGTGTTGGGGGATTACGGAAATAAAATTACGACCTTATAATTAGGAAGTGTGTTTTAATTAATGTAATTTGCTGAAGAAACAAAGGCATAAAAAAAGGAAGAGGAACTATAAAAGTTGCACATAACCCTGTCAAGTAGACAATAAAAAAAGAGTATTTTTTAAGCTGCGGCCTTTTCTCGATATTCAATTGGGGAAAGGCGTTGAATTTCTCTTGAAAGC
>NZ_JAGGQC010000031.1:0-5825 GCF_018613455.1 Bacillus sp. ISL-78 | reverse complement strand
TACTCTATAGGGTACAGTTTATTTTACTGGTTGACCTTTTTTTAATAGAATCTATTATATCAGTAGCCAGGGTAGGACGTACGGGTGCGTGGGACTTGATCCCGTGAACTAAACTGTCCGCCCCCTACTTGTAGAAACATGTTTGAGGCTGGTTGGGACGCAGATCTCGTATAACAAGCGAAGCTATGACACTACATGGAGGACTAGGGGTACTGGTTAGTAAGTAGAGGAGGAAAAAACAATGAATCCAGTTGTTGGTCTGGATGTGGCAAAAGGAGAGAGCCAAGTTCAGGCATTTTTAGATCAATCTAAACCGTATGGGAAGAGCTTTTCAATGAAGCATATCAAAGAGGAGTTAGATCATTTTTTAGAATTTCTAAAAGAAATGGAAGAGGTGACAGGGCAAATGCCTATGGTCATTTTAGAATCTACAGGGCATTACCATTCTCCTGTTATTCAATACCTGGAGGAACAAGGGATTCTATATATCTTACTAAATCCGATTATTTCTTATCAGGCAAAGAAGTCCGGTTTACGAAAGGTAAAAACAGACGCAATCGATGCGTACCAGTTGTGTGTGCTGTATTACAAAGAGGATTTTGAATCTCATAAAATTAGAGGAATTCGGCTTTTAGACCTTCGGAATTTGTCCAGACAACAGGAAATCGTAACGAATATGTATGTGGAAGCTAAACTTCAGTTTCACACCATTTTAGATCAACTTCCTGAATACCGAAAGGTTTTTGGCGATTTATTCTCAAATGTTTCATTATTGATGTTAAAGGAATACCCTACTTCAGAGGCCGTAATAAAAGCCGGGGAAAGTAAACTAGCAGAGAGTGTAATGGAGTTCTGTCCTAGCCGATCGGGTCAATGGGCGTGGGGAAAAGCCAAAAAAATAATGGACTCCGCATCTCGAAATCCATTTCAAAAAAACGTGTATGAAAGTCACGTAATCAATCTACGTATGTATATTGAGTTGCTTTTTCATTACCAGGGACACCTCTCTGAGTTGGAAGATCGTATAGTGGCCCTGGCAAATGAACTGGAAGAATATAAGATCATCCAATCGATTCCCGGTATCGGAGAAAAAATCGCAGCCACGATTATCTCTGAAATTGGTGAAATCGATCGGTTTAATCACCCGAAAAAACTAGTTGCCTTCGCTGGAGTAGATCCAAGTGTTCACTCATCAGGTAAGTTTACGGCAACCATTAATCGTATTACTAAAAGGGGTTCGAGCAGACTACGTCATTCTCTGTATCTTGCCGTACTGTGCGGCATAAGAAGTTCAAGGAACAAAAAGCTTAAAGCATTCTATGATAAGAAAAAATCAGAAGGAAAACCTGCCAAAGTTTCAATCGTTGCCTGTATGAATAAGTTGCTTCATTGGATTTATGCTTTATTAAGCAGAAAAGAAACGTTCCTAGATTTAGCCTAATTAACGGTTTTGTGAAACAAAGAAAAATCCTTCCAAAAGGATTTTGGAGGGTTATTTGGCATGGCCAAAAATAGTATATCATAAGGGAAATGAAAATTTTAGAGAAAGATATTGACATCCTATTAGCTGGTTTAGTTCATTAAGGATCACAAAAATGATCAATCTTTTTTATAAAATAATCAAGAAGATTAAAAAAATAAGTTGTGTTCGAAAAAGGGGAGGGTATAGATATTGCCTTCCCCTTTTTTTTTACAGATAAATTTATATGACTGTATTGTTTATAATGTACTCGATTTTGTATCTCAAAACAGTTAGAGATTGAATTGGTGCGGTTTTGAGTGGATTAATAACTCTATGTACTCAAATTCACGTCCCCAAAGTACTTATCTTTGTGTCTTCGTACAACAGTGTATTCGTACTGTGTGGTTTGATATTCACGCAAACTCTTATTATTGTTAAAATACGGTAGAAGGTTAATTTTGGGCACGAATTTTTATAATCTAATTCATAAGGAGCAATTGTTATGCAAAAAATACCTGGACTTATATCCATTCTAATCCCGTCTGTTTTAACATTATTGATCGTTAACTTTTTATTTGATATCGTATCGTTGAAAATTCAAGGAATGCCACTCGTGTTTCCGTTTATCCTTTGTCCAATAGGAGATGCATTAGGGTTTGTAGGATATAAAATGAATCGGGATAAACTTTCATTGGTTGGGATAATCTTTAACATCGTTTTATTTGTGTTCCCAATCTTATATAACATTATCGGTATACTCACACAAGGTGCATAAAGTTTAGTGAAAAAGAATTGGATTATTCCAATCCTCAATTTTAGAGATATATCGCACAGTTTCTGTCAACTCTACAATAAGGCAGGTTGCTGAGGCTGTCTTTTCTTATGGCACTAACAGGTACTTTAGCTTAAGATCGGAGCTGTCTTTAAGGCAGCTTTTTGTTATGCAACTATCGGGGGCAGGTTAGTGCTGAAAACTAAAGGGACAAAGAGACATTTGTTAATGTTATAGAAGTCAAAAGATAAAAGTGGAGGTGTCAAATATATGGATGACATTATAAAAACTCTTCAAGACAGAGTAAAGTTAATGCAAAACGCTACTAAAATTGAAAAACTATCAAAAGGGTACTCTCCCGATAAAAAATATGTAGTTTATGTTGATGATAAAAAATTATTGTTACGAGTAGGTGATATGGAGGGTTATGAAAAGAAGAAGACAGAGTTTGAAATATTGAACAAAATGCAACAGTTTAATGTTCAATCGCCAAAGCCAATTGATATAGGTATTATTGATGAATTGAACTCCTGCTATAATATTTATTCTTATATTGATGGTGTAGATGCAAAAGAGGCAATACATACTCTTACAGAACATGAACAATATAAAATTGGATTGGAAGCAGGTATACAACTATCAAGGTTGCATTTATATGAAGCACCTTCAACAGTTAAAAATTGGTATGACCGAGCGATGGAAAAGCATTATAGATACCTAGATGTATATAAATCTTGTGGTATAAAGGTTAAAAATGATGAAAAGATTATTGATTTTATTGAGAAGAATAAGCAGCATATAAAAAATCGCTCTAATCACTTTCAGCATGATGATTATCATCTAGAAAATATCATTGTGAAGGATAAGCAATACGCTGGCGTAATTGATTTTAATAATTTTGATTGGGGAGACCCACTTCATGACTTTGTAAAAGTAGCATTATTTCAAAGAGAATTAAGTGTTCCATTTTCAATTGGACAAATTGAAGGATATTTTGATAATAATGTTCCCGATGATTTTTGGTTGCATTATTCTATCTATGTTGGAATGGTTATCTTTTCATCTGTAGTATGGTCTTTACGGTTTGCACCAGAACAATTAGATGAAATGATAACACGATTATACGTTGTTTTGGAAGACCACAAAGATTTTGAGATACTAAAGCCAACATGGTATGAACCAAATCTGTTATTAAACTAACAGATTGGAAAATTACAGACAAATATAGAAACTAGTATTTACTACTTATATGGGGGGATTTGTATGCTAAAAAAGATTTACATTGTCAGACATTGCGAAGCACAGGGGCAACCTTCGGAATCTCAATTAACAGAAAAAGGTTCGAAACAAGCGAAATATTTAGTTGATTTCTTCAGTGATGCAAAAATTGACCGAATCATATCAAGTCCGTTTTTGCGTGCTATTCAATCAGTAGAACCATTAAGTGAGAAAATAAACTTAAAAATAGAGATTGATGAACGTTTGTCAGAACGCACACTAAGTACAACGGACTTACCTGACTGGTTTGAAAAACTTAAAGCAACGTTCAATGATATGGAGTTGAAATTTGAAGGAGGAGAGTCGAGTCAAGAAGCAATGAACCGAATAGTAAGCGTTGTAGATGAAGTTTTTAAAAGTGAAACTGAAAACACAATAATTGTTACTCACGGAAATTTAATGTCTTTACTGCTAAAGAATTATAATAATAACTTTGATTTTGAGTGTTGGAAGAATCTTAGTAATCCTGACGTCTTTCAATTAACTTCTACAAAAAATGATGTAAATATGGTACGTATATGGCAAGAAGAAACAATAAATATTTGATTAGGCGTATTATTTTTTTCAACTAACAAGTGCTTTACTCATTAAGGGAGTTGCATTGGCAGCTCTTTTTCTTATATTTGTGAAGGATTGTACTTAAACTAACGGGTGCGTTAGCTGAAGATCAGAGCTGTCTTTAAGGCGGCTTTTTCTTTATGCAACTATCGGGGCAGGTTAGTTGAAGAAGCTTAGAGTAGACGAACTGTGAGAAAAACAAATAATCTTTGCCTTTTATAGATAGTATATAATGAAATATATTCCATTAAGGAAGGGGATTAATTGTGTTTACCAGTGAGGTTGTCTATTTAAAAGAACTTAATTTATCAGATGCTGAAAATTTACTACAATTGCTAGTAGAAAATAAGGATTTCTTTGAACCATTCTCAATAAAACGTCCATCTAACTACTATTCTTTAGAAAAGCAAAAAGAATTAATAATAACTTGGGAACAAAAATCAAAAGAAAATATTAAATACCAGTTTGGAATTTTTCTAAAAAAAAATGATTCACTAATAGGAACTATCAGCCTCTTTGAAATTATTCGCGGTCCCCTTCAAAGTGCATTGATAGGTTATTACTTAGATCAAAAAAATAATGGAAAGGGTTACACTACAGAAGCTGTTAAAATGGTTGTAGATTATGCTTTTAGAACTCTTAATTTACATAGGATTGAGGCTGGCGTTATGCCACATAACATAGGTTCAATACGTGTTTTAGAAAAGGCTGGTTTTCATAAAGAAGGAATCGCAAAACAAAATATAAAAATAAATGATCGTTGGGAGGATCATCAGGTATTAGCCATAATAAATCCCAACGATTAATTTTCATTGTCAGCCCGTCTTCAATTTTTTCAACCACTCTAATGCAGTGGTTTTTTTATTTAATGTACAGTTGATGTCAAAATCTACAACCGGTCTTCTTCAACTAACGGGGCAGCATTCCTGTATTAACTGGAATACTAAAAAGTTTGTGAAGAAATCTACTTAAACTAACGGGTGCGTTAGTTCATTAAGTATCACAAAAATAATCAATTTTTTTTATAAAATAATCAGGAAGATTAAAAAAATTAGTTGTGTTCGAAAAAGGGGAGGGTATAGATATTGCCTTCCCCTTTGTGTTTACAGATATATATATGACTGTATATAATGTACTCGATTTTGTATCTCAAAACAGTTAGAGATTGAATTGGTGCGGTTTTGAGTGGATTAATAACTCTATGTACTCAAATTCATGTCCCCAATGTACTTATCTTTGTGTCTACGTACACCAGTGGTACTTCCCACAGTACTCGGGGGATTTTCGTGTTTGAAAAATTTTTGAATATTACGCTGGTTTCGTGACATACTAACTTTAAACGGAACGCAACTATTGCATGCCCCTGTATTAGCCGTAAAAAAGCTGGTACGGGGGTTTTTATTATTATTAAATTCGAATAATAATTCCCGTTCAGTGGCATAGTAGTTATAACCGTTAAGGTTGAAAGCAACTTATTGAACCGACTGTGTTAACTGCAAATGCCCTGTACCCAGCCCCCCTAAAAGCTGGATACGGGGTATTCTTATTTGTCCTGTCCTTTCTCACCCCATTTAAACAGATGGGAATAAGGCAGCTTCAACAGGTTACTTCTAACAGACGGTTGGCATGTTTCACAGTACCATTCTACATAATCCTTGCCGTTTTCATGTAGCCAAGTCATTAGTACCAAACTGTACCACCTACCGCAGTACACACACATCTTCCGTTCTGTCATTTTGTATGAAAACACAATAG
>NZ_JAGGQC010000030.1:0-10358 GCF_018613455.1 Bacillus sp. ISL-78 | reverse complement strand
TTTAAAAAACTGGCTAACCTTATAATACGAACGCACCCGTTAGTTGCATAAGAGAAAGCTGCCTCAGCAACTTTCTTTATTGAAGTAAAGCAACCGATATTAAAAAAAAAGAGCTGTTAACTCAGCTCTTGTAAAGGTAATGCTTCTCTAATCGAAGCATTACCCCTATTTTTAATCACAACGTTTTTCTAAATGAATAGCACCATTTATCATAATCTAATTTCTCTTCATAAAAACAGTGAGCATTGTTTCGCTGAATTCCAGATTCTAATGCTACATATGCGGCTCCATTTTCTTTTGCCCAGTTATGTATATAACTTAATAATTTCTCTCCAAACCCAAATGAACGGTAAGCAGTATCAGTTACCAGATCATAAATAAAAACGTGACGTTTATTATAAAAGTTAACTCTCCAACTTAAACCAGCTAAGGATACAATCCGATTATCCTTATATAAAGCATACAAAGAATACCCATCTTTCCTCATTTCTTCAAGTAACTCCAGATATGTCTTTTGAGTTAACTCAGTACGTAACTGATTCATAATTGGAAAGGCTTCTAACCATTGTTCTTTATCTGTTAATTCTTGTATTGTTTCTACCGTAGAATTCACATTAACACCCCTAAAAAGTTTTATTAAAATTAAATTCAACTTTGAACCCCGTAATTCCTTCTTCAACTAAACTGCCCCGATAGTTGCATAAGAAAAAGCTGCCTTAAAGACAGCTCCGATCTTCAGCTAAAGCTACCCGTTAGCTTAATAAGAACCCACAAAATACCAGTTTTCATCTAACTTTTCTATTTTCTTAAAATCTCCATCAAAATCACTTTGATTTGGCTTTTTACCATTAGGTGAGTATACGAACCCAGAGAAATTGTCTAATATTCCACGGTATGTGAAGAACAAAACCAGGTCACTGTTTTTTTCAATAACAATTTCTCCACCACCCTTAGATAATTGGTCATATTTTTCGGGTAATTGGATAAGTGATGAATCGTATGAAACATTCGGTTTCAAAGTACCGTTTTTCACCATTTCCACTACATCATCTCTTTCTGATTTATTCAATTTGAAGTCCAAATCTAACATAACTTGAGTAAAAGGAAAGAACAGCCACAATAAGATAGTTAATAACTGGATGGTGAAAGGCTTCCAACCCTTATTTTTAAATAAATTGATAATGGTCTTTACTGTAATGAAAATAAAAAATCCAAATATCACTAACCAAATAGGCAGCATTAAAAATTCGGTTATTATATCAATCAAATACCATTGAAAAAATGCAATTAAAATAACCAATATACTACTTGCTAACGCCAAGTATAAAAGTCGATTATGTTTCAAATTGTTCACTCTCTCATAGGATAGTTTTGCTTCATTTTATAGATATAATTACGAGAATACCAATGGTATTTTGTGACAAACCTTATTCCACTGACCTGCCCCGATAGTTGCATAAAGAAAAAGCTGCCTTAAAGACAGCTCTGATCTTCAGCTAACGCACCCGTTAGTTCTATAAGGAAAAGTGAACCTTTTTAAACAATCGTGCCCGTTTTTTGCATCAGCTTTTTATTTTTAATCATTTAAACCAGCCCTTACGCCAAAACCATAACAACATTACAGAGCCAACTGATACCATAACTCCCAACACTCCAAAATATCCCCATTGCCAAGTAAGTTCTGGCATATATTCAAAATTCATCCCATATATACTGGCAATAAACGTTAAGGGTATGAAAACTGATGTCATAACAGTTAGTGTCTTCATAATTCTGTTCATTCGGTTTGAATTTAGTGAAATATAGTTGTCTCGTATATCTGCCGTCATTTCTCGATTAGATTCGATCATTTCAGAAAGTCTCAATAAATGGTCGTATATATCCATAAAATAGACTCGATCATCTTTTGGGACTATCACTCTCTCCGAATTTAAAATTCTATACAGCAATTCTCTCATCGGAAAAATTGTGCGCCTTAACTTAAGTAACTGGTTTCTTATTTCATAAACATTTTCAATTAAATCTTGATTTGTTCTATTCATTTCTATTTCATTCAATTCATCTTCACTTTTATAAATACTTGGAAAATACTCATCTACAATTTTATCCATTATTGAATAAAAAATGTGGAGAACCCCTTTATTAATAGTATTTTTATCCTCCATTACTCTTTTTCGAACCATTCCTATTTCACTTGAAGGTGATGAATGGAAAGTAACTATAAAATTGTGTCCGACAAATATATCTAATTCTTCAGGTGCAAGGGAGAATTGGTTTAAAGTGTGTAGCACAAAAAAATTATACCCATCATAATAATCAAGTTTTGGACGCTGTAGAAAATGTAAGCAGTCTTCAATTGCAAGTGGATGGAAATCAAAATGAGTTTTTAAAAGCAGTGCTTCTTCATCATTAGGTGTATCGAAATCTACCCAAAACCATTTAATATCTGAATCATCTAAACGTTTTAATGGTATATCAGTTATTAGTTCTAAATCGTTTGTTACGGCAAAAGTATGAATCATATGTATCGCATCCTCTTTTATTTGTAAATTAAACACTACCTCTTTGTTTCAGATACAAATTATTAATAAGCTAAAGAATTGGTCTAATATATTATAACTCCTTATGGAACTATACTGCCCCTATAGTTCCATAAAGAAAAAGCTGCCTTAAAGACAGCTCTGATTTTCAGCTAACGCACCCTTCATTAGGGATAAAATCTCATTCTCCTGTTAAAATCTCTATAAAAATAATGGTAATAACAAAAGCTAACAAAGAAAGTAAAACTCTATTAAATAAATGAATAGGCATTAGACGTTCTTTTAGCTTAAAGTATCCATTTAACACGACGATTAGTATAGCTAAATGAATAATTATTGCTATTAAATCAGTGTAAGTAAATGGCTTGCTTATGTAACTATCTGGGTAAAACCCTGTTAGGATTATTACAGTAAATAGAATAAATTGGATTCCAAAATATTTAATAAGATTCAAACTGCATAAGCTCCTTCTCAATTTCTCATTGTGTTTCACCATTATTGTAGCTGTAAGAAACAACTTTGGGAAACAGTAAATATCGAGAAAACTTCTTCAACTAACCTGCCCCGTTAGTTGATTAAGATATTTCCTTTATATTAATTCACTTTAAGGATGTTTAAATGCTTCGTTGTAGAAATCAAATCTATTTTATGATTTCCTTTTGTGTAAAAAACGGAAGCCCCTTCTCTTTTTCCCTTTTTCCATCCATTCGCTTTAAGGACTAATTCATATCCAAATGGTATGCCATTTTCTTCCGATGCTTTTGACCAATCATAACTTTTCCCTTGTTCATTTTCCTGGACTAGCTCAGCATTTTTAGGAACTGGGAAGTCAAATGCATCTTTTGATGGTTCGTATAGAGATAACGTTATGAAATAATAAATGACTCCACCTATCAAAAGCGTAGCTAAAGTAAGTGTCCAACCAACCATTTTCTTCATTTTACTTACCCTTCCTTCATAGGTTGTTATTTGGATCGATACTCCAAACAACTATTTGTTTTCAACATATTCTATTCAAATTGTGGATTATCCTTGTTCAACTCCCTCAGTTTGATGCGAATATCTCTCGAATGCTCACTTATTCGCAGGATTTCATAACCCTTGATTGTAAGGTCACGTTTAAATGGAGTGATTTCAGGACATGAAGATTTCGTGAAGGCATAGTTAAATAAAGGAGAATGTAAAGGTTGTTCGATCCTTGAAGATTGCCCTTTGGTAATAGGAATAAGGAAGGGACTAACCGTTAAAAACTCTGAATTCTCTTCTAAAGGAGAAAATCGATATTCCATATTCAAAACAAATTTACCTCCTTTATCATTACCTGAACCAGATCCACCCGATTGTGTAAGCGATTCCCCTTTGTCATTTAGTAAATTAAATTGAAGGTGACTATCATCAATCATTTGTGGATTTTCTCCAGCAGATGAAGTTAAATCAACTGACAGTTTAATTCCTGCAGGTCCAATCTTAACTGTCTTCACAGTCATCTTTGTATCTTTATAACCCATTGTTTGATTGGGTTGTATCGTTTTTACTTCTTCCTTAGACTTGGTAACCGGAATTTCAAAATTCCAATTTCCTTTTACTTTGCCTATATTGTTCAACCCTATGCTTAGATCAAATGAATCTGGTAGCTCCTCCGTAGGCTCTATATTAATTACACCTGCGTATTGATTATCAGCTAAAAACTCTCCCGTCCGACCGTCACCAAAATTAATTTCCTTACCATTAACTTTTAGTTCCATTTCCCCTAAATCGCCCCACTTGTTAGGGAATTCTTGTATATAACTAATCGACAAACGGGTACCATCAAAAAAGATATCCTTCATTGTTAAGCTTATATTTTTATCTGTAACGGTTTTCTCTATCTTCTCTGATAACCCCTTTTGACTAGCTATTTCAAGCCCTCTATCCCCAACAAACTCGAAAACAGAATTCAATACTGGAATAGTTGATAATACCTTGGCCATTGCTGGAGAGACAAAGGCAGAGCCAATTAATACACAAGTTGCTAAAGAAGCTACACCAATAAAGGGATACAACTTTCTTTTTGGTTTCTTATGCTTCGTTTTCGCTCTCTTTATTGCAACATCTATTGTTTTATCAAGTTTATCGATAGGTACCTCGATTTTTTCAATAGCTTCTTTTATGTCTGGAATTTGATTATTCATTTATACACGCCTCCTTTAACTTACCCTTCAATTCGTTAATGGCTCGATGTAAATTCGTTTTAACCGTTCCTTCAGGGCATTCTAGGAATTCAGCTATCTGCTTAATAGTTAAGTCTTGATAATATCTAAGAATAATCACCGTCTTGTACTTTTCAGCTAACCCTTCAATTGCTGTAAACAGGTCCATCTTGTCTTCAAGCATTAATCTTTCGGCGGCTCCGATTCTCTCCAATGAATCTTGATCAATAGGAATCACTTTATTATTTTTCTTGATAAAATCCAATGCAGTGTTTATTAAGATCCGGGTCAGCCAAGTAGAGAAGTATGAAGAATCCTTTAGGTTTCCAATAGATATGTAGGCTTTGTAAATCGTATCTTGAACAATGTCTAGAGAGTCACTTTCATTTTTCACATACAGGAATGCTGTTCGATAAAGTTTTTCTTTTTCTTTATGAATTAGCTTTATGAATGCTTGGTCGTCCCCTTTTTGAGCTTTTTTTACTGTATTTAAATGGAACATACTTTTCACTCCTTTCTTACAGACAACAGTTAGACTGACATCCAAGTCATTTCGTTTCAATTATTTAGTAAAAATCATTACTTCATAATGGCTAAATTAAAAACGGGACCCAATAAACCAATTTCGTATTGTACTAACCTGCCCCTTTAGTTCCAAAAGAAAAGAGCTGCCTTAAAGTCAGCTCTGATCTTCAGCTAACGCACCCGTTAGTTTAAGTACATTACTTCACAAACAAAAAGAAGATGCCTGGTTAAAGCATCGTTAAGACCTAAAGTAATTAATACTACTTCTCAGATATTGCCTTTCTCGCTATTTCTTTATCATCAAAATGAATTGTTTTATCTTTAAATTTTTGATAGGTCTCATGACCTTTTCCAGCTATTATAACAACATCATTTGAAGTAGCCTCTTTGATAGCTTTATATATAGCTTCTTCTCGATCAGCGAGTAATTCATATTGAAATGAAATAGACTTTTTCATTCCTTTTTCTATGTCATTCATAATTTTAATAGGGTCTTCTGAACGTGGATTATCAGAAGTAACAAAAACAATGTTACTGTATCTGCTAGCTATTTCTCCCATAATTGGTCGTTTTCCTTTATCTCTATCCCCACCACAACCAAAAACAGTAATTACTTTTCCTTTTGTGAACTCTTTAATTGATTTTAATACGTTTTCCAAAGCATCTGGTGTATGAGCGTAGTCAACTAAAACAAGATAATCTTGTCCTTCATCCACTATTTCCATCCTGCCACTTATACTTGTTAACAAGGAAAGACTACTTCTAATATTCTCAAGGGGTATTCCTTCAATTAACGCTGCTGTTATACCAGCTAATGCATTATAAACATTAAAACCCCCTACTAATTGTAGGTGTATTTCAATTTCTCCTTTAAAAGTAATAAGTAAAAACCGAATTCCTTGCGATGTCATGGTGATATTTTTTGCAGAAACATCAGCTTCATTGTTGATTCCGTAAGTAATAACTTCCACTGCAGATAATTTACGAAAATGTTCAAAACTTGGGTCATCTGCATTTAGGACAGCATATTTTTCATCTTTAGATTTAAATGTATTTCCGAGCCTAGAGAATAAAAGCCCTTTTGTATTCCTATATTGTTCCATTGTGCCGTGATAATCTATGTGATCTTGAGTAAGGTTTGTAAATATGGCTGTTCTAAAGTTACACCCCATTACACGCTTCATGTCTAACCCTTGAGATGTAACTTCCATAACACAATATTCCGTGTTGTATTCCCTCATTTTCCGGAGGTTTCTTTGTAAAATGGGGGGTTCCTGTGTATTTATATCTGTGGGATACATGATTCTGTTAATCTGAATGCCGTTATTACCCATCAGACCAGTTTTAAGTCCGTAATCAGTAAAAATTTTTTCAATAATGTAAGAGGTAGTGGTTTTGCCGTTCGTTCCTGTTATTCCAATAAGTTTCATCTCATGTGAGGGATGATTATAAAAATTCGAAGCAATAACAGCCATTGCCTGCCTTGCATCTTTAACAAATATCTTTGGTACATCAATATCAACATCACGTTCGACTAAAAGGGCTACTGCACCATTCCTAATGGCATCTTTAGCATAATGGTGTCTATCTTCAAGAAATCCCTTAATGGCTGGTACACAGATAAACAAATTCCCCTTTTCCACTTTCCTTGAGTCCATTTGTAATCCTGTAATTTCGACATCCATATTCCCTTCTATTTCTTTGACCATAAAAAGGTCAGCTATCTCTTTTAACTTCAAGTTAGAACCCCTCTCAATTAATTATGTTTATAAACTTTTATTGGCAATTTGTTCTTATATTCTACATTCTTATGCAACTAACCTGCCCCTTTAGCACCATAAGAAAAGGGCTACATCATCAGCAGCCCTTATTACCTTTTAGTTTATTATCTAAATATCTAAGTTTAAAGTAGTGTTCTAATATTGTCCCATCCATATACAAGTTCATTGAGTTTTTCCCCAGAAATGTTAACCTCAATGGTGTCTATTTTTTTACCACCAAGAGCCTCATAAAAAAGACGAGAACTATTATCTTCAAGCACTAAAACTATCATTGAAAAAAGTTTTTTTTGTTGTAGTTCTTCAATGATTGGTTTAACCAATAATTTCCCTAACCCATTTCCTTGATACTCTTTTAAAATATAAATAGCATATAATTCACCAGTGTAATCAGGGTATTTACTAGATCTTTCTTTACCACCAGATGAAAAACCAACAATTTTTCCTTCCTCGTTTTCTGCTACAAATACATCGCTATTAGGAATGTTTTCTTTCCATAATTGCTCTCGTCCTTCATAAATCAAATTATTTAAGTATTCGTCTGGAATGATATTTGCATATGTGGTTTTCCAACTATCAACGTGTACTTTAGCTATCCCTTTGGCATCGGTTAATACAGCTTTTCTTATCCTCATTAAACCACCTCTATTTTTCTATATTTTAACATTTGTAAATTCACAAATATATAATTTTGAAATATTTTCCTTATGCAACTAACCTGCCCCTTTAGTTCCATAAGAAAAGAGCTGCCTTAAAGACAGATCCAATCTTCAGCTAACGCACCCGTTAGTTTAAGTGTATTAAATCACAAACTTAGCTGGTTTTGTTTAATAAGAACGCTATGTTAATGAATATTGTTGATATTTATTAAAGAAATGAGTAATTCAAAGAAGTTACTCTTCTCAATCAAATTAATATTTAACTTTATTTTTGTTTCTATTAGCTAACTTTATAGCGAAGAACTGAGGAATCAAATTCAAAAAACTAACCAAGATTAATAATTGATATGGAGTTAGTGGCTTAAAATAGCCACCCCATCGTTCGTTCCCTGTCATCTCGCTGATGAAATAAAATGAAATTATTACAGATAATATATTACCAATAATAAGAAAGATTGAATTACTAACGAGTTTGCCGAAGAAAGCAAGAAGTGAAGTTACTACAATCATAATTAAATAGCCAAGCATTGAACGGTTAGCAAAATCTTGGTGCATTGAAAAATAAACAAAAGGAAAACAGTATAAACAGACTAATAGAATACCACTTACTATTTTTCTCATATTGTCACCTCTCTTTGTATATTTATAAATAGAACAAATATATAGGTTACGTGGAAAACTTGGACAGCCGAAGACTATTATAGGTTGAGGTCTTATTCTTCATATATCCCTATACCTTTGTCTATCTCGATAGTCCCCACCTCCTGTAATTCATTTAAACGACTTAAACTCTCTTCTTTATCAAAAGAACTATGCCAACGATAATCATATTGATCCAATATACGGTAATGGTTACTAATCAAATTTTGTTGCAAACGAAAATCCCCTCTATACTCGACCTCTTTCCACCATATCTTACCACCCATTGTTTTTTCTTTAGGCGTACCACCATTTTTGCTAGCAATTAACTGAACAAAATCAACTGGATTGTCACCGATTGATGATATCAACAATTGGCTATGATTAAACAAAGC
The DNA here is from genome assembly GCF_018613455.1 of Bacillus sp. ISL-78. Lineage (NCBI taxonomy): Bacteria > Bacillati > Bacillota > Bacilli > Caryophanales > Bacillaceae > Bacillus > Bacillus sp. ISL-78. Next base: position 1,633 of record NZ_JAGGQC010000030.1, on the reverse strand, counting down.
ACAAAATGCAACAACGGTGGTCCAATTGGCTTCTGTTCTTCTTTTTTCAATTTGAACTAGTGTTTTTTTTGAAATCCCTAGAATTTCAGACATCTTATCTTGAGAAAAACTTTGTTCTGTTCGGACAAGTTTCATTTTTTCTGATATTAAATTGATGAATTCTTCTTTTTCCATATATACTAAATACTCCTTTTTAGTGTAATTTTACACTAAAAGTATTATTTTTCAACCAAAAATACCCTTTTTGAAAAAAAAAGCAACTTTAAAACACAAAGAAAAAGGCAAGAAATAACCTTGCTCTAAATAAGTTTGAAATGGGAATATTCTTAATTAAAGCTTGTTGAACTAACCTGCCCCGTTAGTTCCTTAAGAAAATGCTGTCTTAAATACAGTTCTGATCTTCTGCAAACGCACCCGGTCGTTCAACTAGAAGGAAAAATCCACTTACATCACTATAAAATTTTGTAAACAAAAAGAGCGTTAACCCTTTTGGTCAACGCTCTAAAATCGATTAAAATACATTAATAACTAATACATGAACTTATTCGACATGCCAAGCATAAATTTCAATATCAATCTTCATTCTCTTCTTCTTCATATAATTCGTGTTCACCAACATAAATAGGGCCGTTTGCATAATCAATTCTGATTGGCCATTCATACGGAACGGATAAACGGCTTGCTACACCTCTCCAAAATTTACTCGAATCGGTTTCAAAATCTTGAAACTCTTTTAATAGTTCTTTATATGACGAACCGTCGAATTGTATATTCATTTCCTGCAACCTCATGAAAGCCATATGTCTAATTTCAAGCTCAGCTGCCTTTTCCATTTCTTCATCAGTTGCCTCTTCGATAATGGTTCCTGGCGGAGGTAAAATAGCGTAGATATTATCTACTTCTTCTACCGTTTCTTGTGCGGGGATCGATTTATTTCGAATCCGATTAAGCATAAAGTCAACTCCTAATGGTTTTTATCTATTATATATAAGTCTATCAAGCTGCGTAAACTAATACTCTTCAAGTGCAACTAACGCACCCGTTTGTTGAATAGTAAAATCTATTCAAATAATGGAACTTTTGGGTCTATCTCATAACAATGAACAAGCATAGAGTGTAATTGCCCTCTGTGATGATAAACGTGAGCTACAATCTCTATCAACCATTCATATCGTGAGTATGTAACACCCCAATAAGAAGTAATTTCCTCTTGAAGTTCGACCTCTGTAAAATTCATAAATTTATCTTCTAAAAATTGATGATTTTTTATCAAAGCTTCTTTCATCTCATATAGGCTTTTATATGAAACACTTGAATAAAATTTATTCATCTTGTTTTGGGATGCCCCATCCGATATAAGCGAATCAGCTTCACAAATAATAGCAATGTGTTCTAACAGCTCTCCTATTGAATGCTTATTGGGTGTAGGTCTTTTTTGTAAGTCATTTTCTTCTAACTTATCTATCATCTCAACAATTGTCGTTACAGCCACTTTAATTTGATTCAATGCACTCTTACAATACGTATTCATCTTATCCTCCTTTACTTCAAATAAATAATAATATAGGTTCGTAGTTAAATTTTAGCTCCCTCTATTCAACTATCCTGCCCCTTCGTATTATAAGGTCAGCCA
>NZ_JAGGQC010000029.1:0-33381 GCF_018613455.1 Bacillus sp. ISL-78 | reverse complement strand
TAGTACATGTACCCCCATCAAAAAAATGAGAATATGGAGGGTTTATTTTTGTATGGCTTTTTTACTATTGTGTTTTCATACAAAAAAGCTGTCTTAATGACAGCTCCGATCTTCAGCTAAAGCACCCGTTAGCGTAAGAACGAATAAGAGAAGTGATAGGATTATTTAAAAATTTAGTTTTTGACGTTTTAATACAAAATATTTTTCTTAAGAGCACTGCTGGATTACAAAAAAGTGCTTATAGTACTCCAAAGTGCGTACTTCTCAAGCGTGATTTCTTGATGCAAAATAACAGTGAACAAAGCATATTACAGAAGGAGCTGAAACACTATGAATAATGAATCTCTATCAACACGCAAAGTCGCCTTGGTCGTAGGCGCAAATGGTGTTATCGGACGCAACCTTATTGATCACCTCATTACTCTCCCTGACTGGGACGTAATCGGCGTATCGCGTCGAGGCGGAGAGTCTGTCGGCCGTGTCCGGTATGTGGCTGCGAATCTACTCAATATAGACGACACCCGCGAGAAGCTAAACAGTTTAACTGAGGTAACACACATCTTCTATGCCGCATATCAGGACCGTCCAACTTGGGCCGAACTTGTTCCTCCCAACCTCTCCATGCTAGTGAATACCGTAGAGGCGATAGAACCAATCGCGCCGGGTTTAAAACATGTCAGTTTGATGCAGGGATACAAGGTATACGGCGCACATCTCGGCCCATTCAAGACCCCTGCTCGTGAGACAGACGCTAACCATATGCCACCCGAGTTCAATATTGATCAGCAAGAATTCTTAGAACAAAGGCAAAAAGGAAAGGCTTGGACTTGGTCGGCGCTCCGTCCTTCTGTAGTCTGCGGTTTCTCGCTTGGAAATCCGATGAACCTCGCCATGGTTATTGCGATCTACGCCTCAATTTCGAAGGAGCTTGGACTTCCGCTACGGTTTCCGGGCAAACCAGGTGCCTATGACAGCCTCTTGGAGATGACAGATGCGGGGCTTCTCGCGAAGGCAACAGTATGGGCGGCGACTGAAGAGCGTTGTGCTAATCAGGCATTTAACATCACGAACGGCGATCTTTTCCGTTGGAATGAATTATGGCCGAAAATCGCTCACTACTTCGGCTTGGAGACGGCTCCTCCGCTGCAGATGTCACTGGACGTTGTCATGGCGGACAAAGAGCAACTTTGGAACAAAATGGTCAAGAACCATGGGCTTGCTCGGCATTCCTATCAAGACGTATCCTCCTGGCGATTCGGTGATTTCGTGTTCTCTTGGGATTACGATTTCTTCGCCGACGGAACTAAGGCCCGTCGCTTAGGTTTTCACGAATACGTCGATACCGAAGCGATGTTTATAAATATCTTCGACGACTTCCGCAAACGTAAAGTTATCCCATAAACAAAAAGCCGGCCTAGTATATCAGGTCGGCTTCTTATTTGTTATGTACGTCTTCAAGCTGTGGATTGGCTAGAACGGTAGCCCTTCCCCCGTACTTTCTCTCTAAATGCGAATCCCCCCACCTACACATCAGATGCAGCATCTCCTTTAGACTCCAGCCGTAGTCTGTTAACTCATATTCGACTTTTGGTGGAACCTGATTGTAAGAAATGCGCAAGATGACGTCTTCCTCTTCAAGCTCCCGAAGTTGCTGCGTTAACATTTTTTGAGTAATTGCGGGTATTAAGCTTTTCAATTCATTGTTGCGTTTCTTTCCAAATGTTAGATGAAAGAGAATTGCGGGTTTCCACTTTCCTCCAATCACCTCCAAAGTTGCCTCTACCGCAGTGTTGTAAATCTTATTAGGATCCTTCATTACACACCTTACCTCCCTTTTAAGAATATTCCGACACAGATCACTGGTATACATCATATGAATTGGAGCCATTAAATATCCGTTTTTGAACATTATAACTGCCAGCAAAATATTGCGCTATCCTGCCCCGTTAATTGAATATTCTTACGATTGATCTCTTCTCTTATTCAAGAATATGGCCCAATTTTGAACAAAGGTCAAACAGCACTTTTTAACTCCCTCAGTTTGATACGAATATTTCTCGAATGCTCACTTATTCGCAGGATTTCATAACCCTTGTAATTAGTCTTACGGTAAATGAAATGAGTTCAAATCAGTTAGGCTTCGTGAAGGCATAGTTAAATAAAGGAGCCAGCTTCCACGCCATATTTTTCTATGTAATGTACATCTCCACGCCACTCCTGGAGGCTTTCCCTCCATGTCTCAACGGGTCAATTGCCCTCTCATTCCTTCGTCATGCCTATCCACGGGGTGGAAGGCCAGTTATGCTAACCTGATGGGTCACAGTGCCCTTCAAGGAACCTGTTACTTCGTAGATATTCTACGAATAAGACAACATTCAAAATTAAAGTTAACTATTTTAAAAGGATACATTTCATATAACTAATGTTTTCTGTTTCATGATTGATTTCATTTTCCTTCGAATAGTTTTAGTTTTCCAGCGTAAAAGATATCTCCTTGAATTGTTGCTTGAACGCCTTTTCCCACGATATTTTTGAATAACTTGCCATTTTTAGGCTGAATTCCTTTTTCCTTTGCATATCCAACAATCGCTTTGGCTATAGAAAATGCAATGGCAGTAATGGCACCTGCTTTTTCTAAGAACGTGCCACTTTTAATTAAGACTCCATTCTCCGCAAGCGTTCCCAATGGCTGATACGATCGCAACAGGCGTAGAAATTACCAAAGCACAAGGACAAGCTACAACTAATAGTTCGAATCCCTTATAAAACCAGTCTCCCCAAGTGCCGAATCCAAGAAGTGGAAGGCAGCACCTTAATTGCCAAAGCTAAAATAAATACGGCTCTGGTGCAAACCTCTAATATTGTCAAAATATAAACAAAAATATAAGTTAAATTACCACATTATAGTCTTACATTCCATAAAAATTTTGAATATTTCTTACTCGAAAAAAAACTGCTCGCATATTAGGTAATATTAATTTTGAGTTAGCTGTCCAAATCATTTTACACCAGAACCCTGTATCGCGCTGTGGATTCTGAAGGAAAAACAATTTACTTTTATTTAAGTAAATCAAGAGATACCAAAGCAGCCAAGCGCTTTTTTCAAAAAAGCCTTGGCTGTTTGTCATTCTACAACACCACGTGTCGTTAGGGTAAATAAAAATCCAGCGTATCCTTTAGCCATGAGCCAGTTAAAAGAGGAAAAGATGATGCCTGAAGGTGTTAAAATCAGACGAATTCGGTAACTTAACAATCTAGTGGAACAAGATCACATAAAGAAGCGAGTCCGTTCTATGCTAGGATTAAAAAAGTTTCGACAGCTAAACAAATCATCTGTGGAGTGGAGATGATGCAAAGGACAACTTCAACAAGGGGTGAAGTCTGTTCAAAGCGTTGAATTCATACATAAATTATTTCGAGCAGCCTCATAATTCATAGATGAAAAGGATATTGAGATTCTAACAGGTCATATTTGCACCGGAACCATCTGTTGGAAGTTCATTGGTTCCAATCAGCAATCCCAAAAAGATATTTTCTTTACTAAGTATTCATTTTCTAAAAAAACTATGTTATTAAGATACTGTATGTTAAATCAATAACACTATTTTTAAAAATCATTAAACCAGTAAAAATATCCTGAAAGTAGGGAAACTTACTAGAAGAAAAGTGATAAATTGTTTCTACCTTTATACTTGTACTTGATCAGGTTTTACTTTCCCATCAGTGAGATAATGAAATGCAGATGAAATAAACAACTTCCCAATTTGCAGAATAGATTTTTCTTCTACATCAAACATTGGATGATGATGCGGATACTCATGTCCCCCGCCAACATGGAAAAAAGTACCCGGCACTTTTTGTAAATAATAAGCAAAATCTTCACCACCCATTGCCTGTGGAATATGGATTACTTTTTCTTGGCCAAAAAGATTATTCGCGAGTTCCTCCACTCTTTTCGATTCTTCTGGATGGTTCCAAAGGGCAGGATAACCTCTACGATAATTATATTTTGAGGTTGCACCAGCCCCTTCACATGTTGTTTTAGTTATTTCTCCAATCGTTTTTTCTATTAAGTCTCTAACATCTTCATCAAATGTTCGAACTGTTCCAGTAATTTTTCCCGTTCCGGGAATAACATTAAATGTTTGCCCACTATTAAATGAACCGATAGTCAATACAGCTGGTTTTATTGGGTTCACACGGCGACTTACAATTTGTTGTAAGTTCAACACTAGCTGGCAGCCTGTTACAAGAGGGTCCACACTTAAATGCGGCATTGCCCCATGTGCGCCTTTTCCATAGATCTCAATTTCAAAAGAATCGTAAGCAGCCATCGAATAACCCTCACGTACACCTACGGATCCTGTTGGAAACGTGGCTGCTACATGAGCCCCATAAATGACATCCACCCCTTCCAGACAATCGTCTTCAATCATGAATTTCGCTCCTCCTGGAAGCTGCTCTTCAGCAAATTGATGGATAAATACAACATTTCCTTCGATTTTGTCCTTCACTTCACTTAATACTTTCGCTACTCCAAGCAAAGCAGCTGTATGAATATCATGTCCGCAAGCGTGCATGACGCCGGGAATTCGAGATTTATATTCTACTTCTTTTTCATCTTGAATTGGAAGAGCATCAAAATCTGCCCTTAATGCTACTGTCTTGCCCCGTTTGCCTCCTTTTAGAAACCCGACTACACCTCTACCACCTACACCTATTTTTACTTCTATTCCTAAAGTTGATAAAAAGGCAGCAATCTTTTTTGGTGTGTTTTCTTCCTTAAAGGATAGTTCAGGATACATATGTAAATCTCTTCTAAAGTTCACTAGGTCTGGATACAGTTCTTCCAATCTGTCAAATAAGTTTTCTAGCATGTTAAAAGCACCCCTTTATATCATAAAATTAATAAGACGGTTTTATAACTACCATTTTGAATGAAAAAGTATTATGTTTTAAAAAAAGCTGATTTATGAAATGGGCTGGATCGAAGCCATTTTCCCTTGCTTAAAATGCTATTCCAGCATATTTTTTCAATTTGCTAGGGGTATATTTCACTTTGCTTTAACCCTTTTCCTTAATAATAGTTATTGGACTGTTGCATTTCTATCTGGGTATTGTTTCGAATGATTATTGGTATTAAGCGTTAGTCCGACAAGTCCTGCAAAAATAGTTGATGCAATCAAGAACCAGAATGCCGCATCATAGGAACCATTGAAAGCACCGATTAAAAATCCAATAGCAAGAGGAGCTACAAACCCTGCAATCTGACCTCCAAAATTAATGGTTCCGATCGCCGTTCCAATTACTTCTGTTGGAAGCAATTTATGAGGGAGAGCAAAAACTGTCGCTAATACAAATGATTTAACGACACTTATCAAGATTGAAAAAGTAATGACAAGGGAAACTGTTGGAGCCTTAAACATAAAATAAAGAAAGACAGCCGTTAAGACGGAACTTGCAACTAAAAAAATTTTTTCACGCCCAGTTATCTTATCTAAAATCCAACCGCCCATAATAGTTGCAAATCCCCCAACAATGGCAGGCAATGCCAATAGCATACCTGATGACATCAAATCAATATTTCGTACTTTAACTAAATAAGTTGGCATCCAGGAAGCAAGTCCCCAGTTAACAATACCGATTCCAAACCAAATGACGATTAACTTCCATACTACTTGCATTTTTAATAAGTCTCTTACTGGTATTACTTTATTTTTAGAAATTTGCACTTTTTCCACTTTTGCTTCTTTTAATTCTTTTACTTCAGAGCGTGGGCGAATAAACAACCAAAATAGAACAGCAACGACAATCCCAAGTACACCGGTAATAAAAAACATGTTTCTCCAGCCATGTGCAACAATTAGTGGTGTCGCAAGAATCGGTGCCAGCGCCCCGCCAAAATAATTCGAAGACATAATCGATGACGATGCCCTTGCCCTTTGCTCCTTCGGAAACACTTCAGCAACTGTCTTTTGACTGGCAGCAGGATAGCCTCCTTCACCTAGTCCAAAAAGAAACCGGATCACGATTAAAGAAAGCATCGACCACGCAAATCCTGTTAAAATGGTGAATAAAGACCATAAGACGACCGACCAAATGAGCACTTTCCTAGAACCGAACTTATCTGCCAACCATCCGCCAGGAATTTGCATGAGTGCATATCCTGCGAAAAAAATGCTAAGGACAGTCCCGTAAGCTTCTGGGCCCAACTGAAACTCTTCACCAATTTGCACCATTGCAATGTTAATTGAAACTCGATCAAGATAAGAGACCATCCAACCAAGAAATAAAAGTGCAAGAATTATTATTTTGTTTTGTCCATTTCCCACTAACCGTTCCATTTTTGACCTCCCATTGCTTTTTAAATAATAGTAGCCTCTGGTTACAATCTAAGAAGAATCTATTTTGAAACGGTTGATTTGCGACAAAGTGCTAAATAAAAATTCGCAGCACAACTCACGTATTGAAATTTTATATTATTCAGAATATTATTACAATGTAGGTTTCTAACGTTTATATTTATGATATGTGTAAATTTTTACACAAAAGGAGGGAAGGAATAAATTGAATATATATGAAAAGATACTTGCCTTTTTCAATACTAAATATATAGACACTTCTTATCAGATTTGGATACGCAAACCACTAGAGGAGAATTTCAATTTAGCTTATAAACAGGGTAAAGAGGATATTGAAAAATTGCCATTAACTGAAATAGATTATGAGCAATCTAAGCTTTTGTATGAAGGGGGAGATACCTATCTGTCATTTTCCTATTTGGAAGATTATCAGGTGATCGTTTGTGTGTTAGATAAAGAGTGTTTTTTCAATGTTAATGAGCTCGACCATTTATATCTGCTTTTTTACTATTTTTTCACACATGAGATGTTCCAAGTAAGAGAGAACGAACTTGAAAAACTAATGGAAGGCATGCAATCTATTAGCTCATCTCTTGATCTGGATGAATTGCTGACAAAAATAGTCGGGAATGCTCTTGCAGTTATTACTGCTGTAGATGCAGGATATTTACAACTTTATGATGCTGAAATTGAACGGTTAGTTCCAAGTGCATCGGTTGGTTTTAACCAGCAGATTCAATATTTTAAAACAAAAATTGGTGAGGGAATTACTGGAAAAGTCTTTATGGATGGAAAAGCCAGAATTCTCAACTCTAATGAAGAAGTTATAAACGAAATGTTTGTTAACAATATGTCAAATGAAAATTTATTCTACATTTCTTCATCCGCGATAAGCTTGGATGTGAGAGCAATCATGTGTGTACCCGTTTCAATTGGGAGTAAGCGAATTGGAATAATGATTGTTCATCAATACGATACAAAAAGAAGATTGACAGAGCGTGACTTGAATTTACTACAAGGATTTGCGGATCAAGCAGCGGTCGCCATTGAAAATGCGCGCCTATACACAAAAGTGAGAATGAGTTTAGAAGAAGTTACTAAATTGAGTAATCAATTAAAGGAGAGAAATCAATTTCTTTTAAAAAGAAATGAAGTTCACGAAACGTTAACAAAGCTTTCACTGCAAAATGAGGGAGTACAAGCTATTATTATGGAATTAAATCGAATGTTAGATACCCAGATTGTTTTTGCTGATTTTTTAGGAAATGAGTTTTATTTCAATAAGCCAGATCAAATTCCTCCGTTAAGCATTGACGAAATATCAATTTTGTTCTTTGAACGTCAGTACCCTGTTTATATTGATGTATATGATCAACAAGCATACAGATATTTTATATACCCCATCATCAATAGAACCGTTTTCTTAGGTTGCTTGATCATTACTCTTCTTAGACCTCTTTCACATCTTGAGCGAATTACCATTGAGCAAGGAGGCTCAACCCTTGCATTAGAATTGGCAAAACAGCATACATTGACTGATGTGTATTACAAAAAGACACATGAATATTTTACCGAGTTATTAGAATATAAAGAGCCAGAACTACTTTTAACAAAAGGGAAAGAACTTGGTTTAAATATGAATTCTATCATGTTTGTCACCTTATTTAAAATAAGATCCTATCAAGATTTGCAAGTTTTAGAAGCTATTATTCATCGATTGGTCTCGATTATTAAACAACAAATGGCTAGAACCGAAAAGATCGTTTATGGCTTTCATAATAAAGTTACACTTCTAATTTCTTTATCAAGTGCAGATCATATTTCTTCAATTACTAAACTGCTTGATTCAATCATTAAAGAATGGAACAGAAAAGACGGACCGACATTGAGTGCCGGAATCGGTAATTCTTATTATGGTGTTGAAAATATCCGGAAAAGCTATGATGAAGCTGGTAAAGCTCTAACGTATTTAACAGAACAGAACAGGCCTGGTATGATAAGATATGGAGAAATTGGACTTAATCGCTTTTTCTTAAATCAAAAGCCCGAAGAAATAGAAAGGTTTTTGAACGAAATATTTTCACCATTATGGTCTCATAAAGCAAAGAAAAATGAATTAGAAAAAACATTGTTAGTCTATACAAATTCAAATCGTTCTGCAATACAGGCAGCCGAAAAATTACATATTCATATTAATACACTGTACCAACGTCTAAAAAAAATTGAAGAAGCCTTAAATCTAAGTTTCAATAACACTGAAGATATGTTGAAAATTGAGTTAGCCTGTCACTTGAAGAGAACTTTTAATGCATAGAGATGAATTTTTTTAAAAGTTTCCTTTTAAAGTCTAAGCTTAAAACAACGTTCAAAAGGTCGGTGTTTTTCAATATATACATTAAGGGGTCCTACCGATGGAATTACCCCATGCCCTTAAAATCATACCTCTTGGGGTTCCTGTATCAAGCTAAGTTAAAATTATACCGTCAAAAAGAAAAAACGCTATGCTAATCGTAAGAAGTTTACGAGAAAGGATGGTGTTTTTATAATGAATCCTATCATTTCAAATGAACTGAATCTTTTCGCACAAGATCTACAATACTTTTTATGGTTCTGGTGCAAAAACTACTCGCTACAGACCTAGAGTATCAATTCCTTTGAATGGCTCTAACTTATGAAGCTAATCCAAATAATTTATGGGTGAATTTTTTTTGGTTTTGCGCAGACTTTTCCCCTTGATGTACCTGCTTCATTTTAATCATTGCTTCGCTTCTATACCACTCAATATGTAAGTAGCTGTACGAAATGATTTTAACCCTAACATCGAACGAACTTATTTGTATGCCTTCTTTTAACTCTTGAATCGCTACGAGATAGGCTGGGCATTTTTCATACCAATCACACCTCTTTTTTAGAGTAATAGTATCAGTATGTCCAAGATTTATAGATTATTGGCAATTGTCTTGAAATTTTCGCACCAGAACCGAACTTCTTATGACGCATAGTACGGCAAGATACAGAGAATGACGTAATCTGCTCGAATACGATTAATGGTTGCCGTAAACTTACCCTATGAGTGAACACTTGGATCTACTCCAGCGAAGGCATCCAGTTTTTTCGGATGATTAAATCGACCGATTTCACCAAATTCAGAGATAATCGTGGCCGCGATTTTTTCTCCGATACCGGGAATCGATTGATGATCTTATATTCTTCCAGTTCATTTGCCAGGGCAACTGTACGGTCTGCCAAATTAGAAAGGTGTCCCTGGTAATCAAAAAGTAACTCCATATACATAAGAAGATTGATTACGTGACTTTCATACACTTTTTTTTGAAATGGATTTTGAGATGCGGAGTCCATTATTTTTTTTGCTTTTTCCATGCCCATTGACCCGATCGGCTTGGACAAAACTCTATAAGACTCTCTGCTAGCTTACTTTCCCCGGCTGTTAATACCGCCTCTGAAGTTGGATATTCATTTAATATCAATAAAGAAACCCTTGAATATAGATCCCCGAAAACCTTCCTGTATTCAGGAAACACCTGATCTAAAATGGTGTGAAACTGAAGTTTGGCTTCCACATACATATTCGTTCTTATTCAGTTCTTTTTTCCATGCCAAAAAACCTTCCAAAACTCTTTTGGAAGGGTTTTATCTCTATACCAAAAAAACGTTATTTGGCTAAATCCAAAAGTTTTTTCAGCCGTTTTCATTTCCTTAAATTAAAATTAAAGTTATTCTACCTTAACCTTTATTTTATCAATGGCATTATACCCATAACCTTTCTTATTCCAAAAAGGTAAATTAGGTTGAATTTGACCAAATGAATCTGTTGCTTTGGATTTAATCGTGTACTCACCTTTTTCTGATATACTCCATTCGAAAGACCAACTAACCCATCCATAACCAACATTCTTACCAGGTAATATATCGGCATTACTCCATGTATAGCCATCATCAATACTAATTTCCACCTTGGTAATAACCCCTTTCCCTGTCCATGCAATCCCTTTGATTAAATGCACACCTGTATTAATTTTTTCCATATCCAGCGGTTTTTGGATAGTCGAATTGATATTTATTGCAGTGACAGGAAATGCATTTTGATCATTGTCTTTATTTGGATAATACATATAATCAATGGTTTGAAAAGGCCCAGTGAAAGGAGTATTAATAACACTTATCTGCTTTATCCACTTAACAGATGCCATTGCATACCACTGCGGAACGATTAATCTCAATGGATAACCATGTTTAAAAGGAATTGGCTGGGTATTATACTCATATGCAATGATTGTATCCTGATGCAGTGCTTTCTCGATAGGCAAACTCCTCGTGTAGGTGTAAACCTCATCCAGATCGGTCCTAAGGCCATAATCATATCCCTCCACGACAACTTCTTGTGCCCCTTCTCCTATTCCAGATATTTCAAGCAACGTCCGTAATGGTACACCTTTCCACTCCCCTTGACTAATGGCCCCCTTTTCCCATTGTTCTCCAAATGTTTTAGGTTCGAAGAGATTACGCTTGTCTCCCGAGCATTCAAGGACAACTTCAACCGTTTTGGATGGATATTGAAGAATATCTTGCATGGACAGCAGTAATGGAACTGATACTACTCCATTTATAGGAAGCCAATAGTTTGAATAAGAAATTGTCGGATAAGTAAAGTGGTTCCTTCTAAAAAATAATTGGTTTACCACACTATCATCATTGATGAATTGAATGGGTGTCTCCTGATTTTCCGGCAGCAAACTACGCGTAGTTAAATAGGGTCTCACTTTTTGAGGTTTTGTCATGATCCCCTCCCAATTAATATGAATCATTATTGATGTATACGTTCATTACTGCCCATTTCATCCTACACAATCTTGTTTAAATCCAGTTTGACTAATCTTACGACCGATCTTATTGATCATATTTGAATGGCTATTTGCTGTGTATTTCCTTGCAACAAATAAGGTAAGGAATCATTTAATTTCCAGTTCTTAGGATATTAATCCAATAGCACTTTTTAGCACTTTCGGTGCCTTTTTAATTCCTTCCGTTCCAATAAAACTGCTCGCACTAGCTATTATTATGCTTGAAGAAATGAATTTGACCACATAAAAAATTCCTGATCCAATAATTAGATCCAGGATTAAAAACCTTTTTATTGTTGAACCTTTTATTATATAAATAACGATTTGGTCGTTTTTCTTCATACTTAGAATTGTCACACCCTTATCTTTTTCTAAATGTTATGACAAAGAGGGGTTGTCATATTCTTCTGTATCTTGTCTTTACCATTTAATAAAACTGATTTTTGTTAGTGGCGGGCATAACAAGCTTCTAAAAAACATACCTTATTTGCTGCTATTTTGTGACGACTCCACATAAAAGGTCGATATGAATGTCTTTCATTCCACCAATCTAAAACCCTTTACGAATTGAATGGGTTCTCCGGATGTGACCCTCTTCTTCTCATTTGTTCGGAATTATGTTTTATTGACAATTAACGTTATATTCCAAGAAACGCTCTTAAAGGGCTCTGGGTTGCTGATGGTTCTATGATTTTTGAAGGAAAAAGCTTTAGCAACCTAATCCAAGTACAAAGTGGAATTCTCACTATGGAAAAATACAAAATGAACAAAACTACTCTACCCAAGTTAAGAAAGAAGAGCTATAGTATAAACTTGATGTAATTGGATAGGGGATTTTAGTGGACCCTCCCCTATAATTAGTGTGGTAATCTACATAAGGAGACAACCATGTATATTTGGAATATTAACAAACTTGTCAAGGCGTTACAGTCGGGAACAATTTCCGGCAAACAAAAGAAAAGATATCGGATAACTTTTTGGTTACTAGTTGCTCTTACAGTGTTTTCACTCCCCGGAGTTTATAACCCTTCATCTATGAATGGATATGATGTTATTGATCTAATTTTATTTTTTATTATCAATGTGATTGCAATCTATCTTTTAGTCAATATTTATAAAAAGAGAAGGAGGAAAGAATTAGATTTCTTCTTGCCCTTTTTTAGCTTAGTGATTCCACTGTTTTTACGTAACAGCTTATGGACCATTCTTTTAACTATCATTGGCTTAATTTACATTGTCTTATTTGCTCCTTATCATTTACTTGAGGAAACTAATATTATCGATGTAAGCATTAATGCTATAGTCGAAATTGTCATGAATATTATGTTTGTCCATTATTTTAAGAAGATATATAACTAGGAAGCACCTATTTGGGTGCTTTTTTTAATTGACTTCACACTTTCACTTCTTTGCTGACATCTCCATTCATGCCTTATAGGTATCAGATTTCATTCCTATTAATTAAACAAACGGGAATCAAAAATGAAAAAAATTTGTCTCTTATCAGTTTCTTAGTACTAATCTCTTTTTCTCCTAATAAACTTAATAAACTAACTATTTAGGAGGGGTGCAATGTTTAATCAAAAACTGGATAATATTAGGCCGCTTATTTGTAAAATTAATGACGTCACTTACCAAAAGTACCATCTATATAAGAAATCATATGAGCGGGAAGTTTTTGTCATAAAAGATTACGGTGAAGACCGCGGTATTACCAATAAAAGTATTGCATTATTCGAAGCAGTCAAGGATCATTTTGATCGTTTTAAAATTGCTAAAATTACTAAAGAAATTAATAAAGATAATATTTTGCTCGATAGCGATCTCATCCTTATAGACAAAAAAGGAAATGAGCTACACCTTTCTGGTTGTAGTTGCGGGTATGCTGGCACTGATTCACAGGGGACAGTTGAAATTTTGAATAAGGCTGGATTCGAGATAGATAGAAGGTTTGTGTTTTGTTCAAAAGGATTCACTCTTTTTCATCCAAATGAAGAAAAAGAACTTTATGGCGAACGTTTATAAATTATCCGATAACGGCTAATATCTATCACTACCTAATCTCCTCAGCAATATATAAAATGGAAATGTATGAAATAATAAATAAAAAAGCCTTGGGAACTGATAAATCAGTATACCAAGGCTTTAAAGCTATTAATACATTGACATTAATTAAAGATCATTAACGAAACTCGGGATATATCTATGAAGAACAGCAATATCTCGACGAAATTCAGGATATATCCCCGAAAACAGCATTATCTACATTTCACTGTTAATTACAAAACCTGTTATTCCTCAAGCATGCCCTTCACTCGCTCTACTTTGTCTTCCATCCTGCGTTCTTTATCACGACGGTCATCGATTCGGATATTCGTACAAACTCTAGCAAGACCTTTTTCAAAAGGTACTTCGTGCATCGCTTGGATCACCTCAAACAATTTAGGCAGGTCGCCTTCAATGATTGTATTCATGGGTGTCAATTGAAAACGAATTTCCCCCTTCTCTTCATATTGCTTTAATACTCTTTGAATAT
Organism: Bacillus sp. ISL-78; assembly: GCF_018613455.1. Lineage (NCBI taxonomy): Bacteria > Bacillati > Bacillota > Bacilli > Caryophanales > Bacillaceae > Bacillus > Bacillus sp. ISL-78. The sequence goes on along the minus strand of NZ_JAGGQC010000029.1, from coordinate 19,621 downwards.
CTGCCACATAGCTGCTAACACTTGGAGTTTGTGTACCGACAGGAATAACAGTTACATCAACTATTGCCATTCTTATTCACCAATCCTTTATATGTATTTCAATCAAGAAGCATCCACCCTATAGAAGGCAGATGTTTTTTACTATTATAACTCAAACTTCGCACCTGGGAAATTTGAGAGGAGCTTTGAAGTTGGCGATTCGTGAATCAAAGCACTTCTACTGGCAAGTAAAATACTGTAGAATCGGTCAATTAAAAAAGGAAGCGTTGATTTTCCAAACTTTTCCTGATGATTAGGTCATTAGCTGCTTTTTTATACCTCCCTACGAGTAGAACTGGTTGTATTCCAGTTCTACTATTTGGGTATCCAGCTAACAAATCCACCTCTATTAAAATAGAGGTGGATTTGTTTTTAAATCGATTTATTATGCCTTTTCTTTTCATTTATATAATCCTTATAGACTAAAACAGCAATCAAAATAAAACTTAGACTAACAAACCTGAAGATCATCTCTAAACTGATCCATTCTGCTAAAATACCTAATACAAACGCGCTAACTCCAACACCAACGTCAAAACTGGAAAAAAAGGTTGCGTTGGCTGCTCCTCTTTTTTCTTCACTTACCTTTTGAACAGTCCATGTTTGTAAACATGGCATAACCGTGCCATAACCTGCCCCAAATAAAATCGCCGCAACGATAAGTTGAGATTCATTTATCGTATATGACAAGATAACAAGTGAAAAGAATCCTAACACAGCCGCCATAATGATAATAAACCAAGGTCCTTTTTTGTCATACCATTTTCCGGTAAACGGGCGTAGTAAAGTTGAGACAGTTGCATTGATAAGGAAGAATAAAAAAATATGATCTACTTCCCTTTGCTTCCCAAAAAGAACCAAAAATGTGATGATAGCCCCAAAACCTAGTGTTGTAATAACCGTAAGTAACGCTTGAAACCATACGTCTTTTTCAAAAATCATATCTAAAAAGCGAAATGGCTTCTTCTCACGCTCTACAATAGTAGGTGAATAGACAAATTGAAGCGCAAGTACTGCCAATAAGCTCAATACGGCTGATGACCCTATCAATATATCGAAGGAAAAAGAGTCATAGATAAGGATACCTATACTTGGTGCAACGATAGCCCCGACCGTTGTGGATATAGAAAAATACCCTATCCCTTCTCCTAAGCGTGTCTTGGGAATAAAATCCACTACCATTGTACTGTTAGCTGTGGTTGATACCCCCATGCTGCACCATGGAAAAGCCGTAACAATAGAAGAAGCCATATCATATTAAGAAACGGATATGGTATTGTAATGACCATTAAAGCTGCACTTGCACAAATGGCCAGGCTTTTCCTCTCGTTATCCATAGAATAGTAACCTACAAAAGGCCTGATTAAAACAGCACCTACCGTAAATAATGATGTGATTAGACCAACTTGAATGGAAGATGCATTCATCCTTAACAAATGAGCAGGCAAAATAGGAAGCAACATTTCAAGCCCAATAAAAACTAAAAAGTTGCTTATAAATAAAAAAAGAAATGATTTATTAAAGATTCTTTGATTTTTCAAATAATTATTCCTCGCTTCTAAATTATTATTCTAAGTTAGAAGCGTTTGGAACACCGAAACATTTTTCAATTGCCTAAGGTTTTTAGTCAATTGACTCACCTCTCTAAACCCCTTCATATCAGAACCTACCCTTATAAACAAGCAGCTCTATTTTTCAATAACTTTATAGAAAGGAATTAAGGGAGGGACAAGTTAAAATCATTTATGGAATATTTAAAGAACTTGTGATTATTTTGGTTGCGACAGGAAAACCCGACATTTTCTAAATGAGTAAAAAGTTATTTGGAGCAATATGTTTTTTTCTACTGTCAATTAAAGCAATACAGTGAGCCAATCGCTCTACCCCTAGTTTAATTTGACTCTCGTTCACTTGAGAGATGCATAAACGAACGAGATTTTCCTTTTTATATTCTGCTAAAAACATTCTGGAGGCATCATCAACATATATTTGCTGCTCGTTTAGCATATGAACCACCTGTTTTGCTTTCACATTCTCGGGCAAACCGATGGAAAGATAGAATCCGGAATTCGGTTTAGAAAAAGAAGTATTAGCCGGCAGAAATAATTCACATGCTTCTTGAAGGATTTGCATTTTAGTTTGGTATACCTCTTTTACTTTTTTGAGATGACTATTAAACATTCCGCTTTTTAAATAGATTTCTAGCGCACCTTGAGAAAGTGCTGAACTATTAAAATCCGAACTGAATTTATACCGTAAAAAGTTGTTCATCATTAATGCAGGAAGAACGACAGTCCCAATCCTTAACCCTGGGAGAAAAATTTTCGAAAGGCTTTTAATATAAATCACTCTCCCAGAAGGATCAAAAGAAAATAAAGGATCGGATTTTGGATTTGGATCAAGATCTCCTAAAATATCATCCTCCACTATATATACATCGTATTTTTCTGCTAACTCAACGATTTTTTTCTTTTCGCCATTTGTGTAACTATGTCCAAGTGGATTGTGAAATCTCGGGATAATATAGAAAAACTTTATTTCATTATTTCGAAAAATGTATTCCAGTCGATCAAGATCTATTCCTTCCATTGATAACTCGATCCCAAAGGTGGTCGCTTGATGCAGATTGATGGACTCGATGAATCCAAAATAAGTAGGCTGTTCAATTAGTATATTGTTTTTCCCATTTGGAAATGGCATAGAAACTAATAAATGGAGGGCTTGCTGCGAGCCAGAGACAACAACTAATCTTTCTGGTTTAGTGAAGACCTGTAAATTCTCCAAATATTTCACCAACTGTACTCGCAGTGAGTAAAGCCCTTGTTGATCAGAGTATGTAAATAGCTCTTCTTTGTATTGATCAATTGCTTGATTCATACAATGCTGAAATTCAACATAGGGCATAACATTTTTATCTGGACCGGCAGACAAAAAATCAATCACCTCATTTTCTTCCTTCGCTTTTTGATATTCATTCACAACATAGTAGCCGCTTTTAGGAACAGAATAAATTAAATGCTCTTTTTCAAGTTCTGCATATGCTTTAATTACCGTATTTTTGCTACATGAAAAATACTCAGATAATTGACGAACAGAAGGAAGTTTACTGCCTGCAATTAGCGAACCATCTTCTAGTCGAAGCTTAATGTCTTCCATTATAATTATATATTTTGAGTTCATATATTAATCCCCCTCCAACTGTACCAGGACAGATAGGTAAAAAAACGGTTTATTTTTATTGAATGTACTCATAGTATGTTAATTATATCAGAACTGCTTTTACGATAAGTAAAAAATGGTACAGATGTGGTCAAAGTATAAAGATTGGGGTTGGAAAAGATGCTGGGGGAAACAAGAGAAAAATTCGGATTATTTTTGGGATTGGTGGGTGTCATTTGTTTTAGCTTAACACTCCCTTCAACAAGTGTTGCAGTGGAGTATTTTGGGACTACGATCGTTGGTTTAGGAAGAACAGTTGTAGCCGCCATTATAGTAGCGGTGGTACTGATTGTTCGAAAAGAAAAACTACCTTCCCTTCGCCAATTCAAGCGACTACTTATTGTTGCTTTTGGTGCAGTTTTAGGATTTCCTCTCCTCACTTCTTGGGCAATGGAATCCTTGCCTGTTTCTCATGGAGCTGTGGAATTGGCTCTCTTACCGTTATCAACAGCAGGATTTGCCATATTTAGAGCAGGTGAAATCCCATCTCTCAAATTCTGGATTTCAAGTATCATCAGCTCTTTAGCGGTTATTATGTATGCACTTCATCTTGGGTTCGGCCAATTGCAATTAGCCGATTTAGCTTTACTGGCAGCTGTGATCATACTTGGACTTAGTTACGCAGAAGGGGGGGAATTATCTAAAGAGTTGGGTAGCTGGCAAGTGATTGCATGGGCCATTATGATCGGTTTACCATTCTTCATAATTCCAGTTGGGCTGAACCTTACAACTGAAATGCTTCATGCCCCAATACATGCATGGATTAGTTTCATTTATCTTGCAGTCGTTAGTCAATTTCTAGCATATGTTGCTTGGTATAGCGGAATGGCAATGGGAGGGATAGCAAGAGTTAGTCAGATTCAATACTTACAACCATTTTTGATGATTGTATTTGCAACAGTATTTCTAGATGAATCCATCACATTCTTCACCATTGTAATAGCAGTAATTGTTGTCTTTTCTGTAATAATAGGCAAAAATGCTCCAGTATCAAAAAACGAAGCTGTATCAAGGAAAAGCTAACTGCATTTAGAATGAATTTCAATGGATGTAGAAACCGTCAGTCATGAATATGGATTCAAAATAAAAATCAACAATATCGTAGGGAAACTAAGTTATGTCAAAATCATCCATTGTAAGGACAAAAGTTAATCATTGATCAACTGAACGAATTTCGAATACGGATGAGCAACAGATTTCATTATTAATGAAATCAAATTTAAAGAAATAATAGAATGTTACTGCCTAACGGGAGTGTTGATCAAGGATTAACGCTCTTTCTTTTTCAAATTAGGCTTAAATTTCGTATTGTAAAATCCTTATATGTAAAAGCTTTCATATTCATTAGATCTTCCAGATTCCACGACTTAGTTTCAATGGCTTCTTAACCGTTTTCTTTCCTTATCATGGTTCACTTTCACACCACCATAAAAAAGCACCCAAACCAATGGATGCCTTCTCCTTTTATTCATCAATTTTGACTTCTTTCAGTAGATCATTTCTATACGAAATTGCATCTCGTTCAAAAACTTTTTTAAACCTGTTTTCGTACTCTTCACGGGTTATTAGACCTTTTTCTTCCAGTAATTCCACTATAGTTCTAACCCTTACTCTACTCGACACTAATTCGTTTGTCATATTGGACAATAAAATACTGATTTTCTCATCAACATTCATTCTCTCATCCCCTTTGTTTAACTAATTTGACAAAAGGGACCAATTCCCTGCAAAAAAAAGCACCCAAAATAATAGATGCTAATGTTTTTAAATAAGTAAAATAAGAGTGGTGTTTGTTCCTCTTTTACACCCTCATATAAACTATGAGCCATACTATAAAAACCATATTATAGAAACCTTATAAGGACTTCTTAATTGCATCCAATGGTAATAATGCACCTTTTACTCTATGTAAACTCCTTAAATCTTTGCTACATTAAATGAATGAATGCATGTTAACAGCTAAGTTTATGCTATTCTATCGGCTTAACCTTATACCTCAAAACTGTTTTTAATTTTGAAGGTTCGACTTTTCTAAAATCTGAAAGATATATTTCCCTATGTTGTAACGACTTTATTTCAAGATTATTATTTTTAATGAATTCATTCATTACTTTAAAACTTTGAGGTTCATCATCATAAGGACCGACATGAAGCATTTGGACAGATAAACCATCATGATATGTACCGAACTTTACATCATTTAGAAATCGATGTGGTTTCTTTTTTTCTACATGTTCAAATGCTTTGTCCACTATTTCCTTTGTTACAAAATCTGGTTGTCTAATCATGATCGTATATAATAATTCATCTTTATTTAATGTATCTAATTTCTTTCCCTCTTCCGTTAAATCCCAAATCCCTTCTAATGGAAATACGGTATATTCAAAATATCCAGCTGGAGTGTATCCTTGCTTCGGCATCATCCTGACCGCATAAGCCAATGAATAAAGGACACCTATCTTTTCAGCGAATTCGTGCTGATTTGGATTTCCTTTTCCCTTTATCAAAAAAAATTTCTGTTCTGGAATTGATACAAGTTCCGGTTTTTGTTTTGGGATATATAAATTCTTCTCTCGTTTTCTCCATTCGTATTTCATTAGTTTTGGTTCCCTTCTATATATTTTTTCCATTCATCAAGAAATTAAAATACAGTTTCATCTTATTAGTAAAGGACAATGGTTCCTCTAAACATTCATAGTCAACCTTTTTATTACCCGTGCGGAAAAGATCACCATTACGATATCTACCCTTTGTCCTGAAGGTCTTTAAGATTCACTATTGGTTAATATTTCTTTTTTATCACTCATATATCCCCCCCTCTGTTGTTCCAAGATAAGACTTTCCACCTATCTTTCGGAAAAGGATATCACGGTTCTCTATTTCGCTTTTTTGTCCGCTCACACGCTTGAACCTTCCTTTTGTAAGCCTTACCCATTGCCGTCCTCAAAGTTCTTGGGTCGTCCACATGTTTCTGTTCCGCGTCAAATGCCTCACTCAATCAGTTGCCATTAAATGTAACTGAAAATCTCAACTTACCGACAAGGATCCGTACAAAAATTCCATCCACAATTTAATCGATCTTATTGAATAGATTTCACTTATAAAAGCCAGATTATTAAAATATATGAGTGATACAAATGAGGGTCCTACATGAATCAAGCTGGTGTTAATGAAAAATATAAGGTATCGTCATTTTATGTGTTTTTTTTAGTGCATTCCATGCAAACTGGATTAGGCGTATTGAGTTTTCAAAGAGATTTGGCTAAAGCGACGGGAACCGATGGCTGGTTATCCATACTCCTAGCTGGATTGATTGTGCATATATTAATTTGGCTAATCTATAAGATATTTAGTATTGTTCCTGGCGATATAATCTCCACTAATAATCATGCATTCGGTAAATGGATTGGTAGTTTCTTCAGTCTTTTATTTATTCTTTACTTTTTTGTCCTTGGAATGACGATCATAATCGGCTATATAAATGTCATTCATGTTTGGATGTTTGAAGAGGTACCTTCTTGGGCATTTGCTTTGGTTTTCCTTATCTTGATTTATTATATAAATACAGGGGGGTTCCGAACCATTACGGGTATTACCTTCTTAACTGTAATAATTTCATACTGGCTTTTATTTGTACCTTTTTATGGTTTTAAATACTCTGATTTCACCGGTTTTCTTCCTATTTTCCATCATAATTTATTCCAAATAATGAATGGAACTAAAAGTATTTCATTATCCATGCTTGGATTTGAAATGATACTGATGTATTATCCATTCATCAAAAATGCTGAAAGATCGCAAAAGTATGCTCACGGAGGAGTTGTGCTCACTACGTTATTGAGCTTATTACTTTATTTTGTATCGGTAGTCTTTTATTCCCAGAAACAATTGACCCTTACTCTATACCCAACACTAACATTGACCAGCATTATTGAGTTGCCCTTTATTCAACGGTTCGAATACATAACTGTTTCTTGGTGGACCATCATTATCATACCCAATATGGTCATTCCTTTGTGGGCTGCCAGCAGGGGGATCAAGCGCTTATTCAATGTCCAGCAAAAGTATCCCTTATGGGGAATGTCCATAATCATACTGCTTGTGAATATACTTTTTTATGATATCGATTCCTTATATATATTAAATAAAATAATCAATCCCTACAGCGTTTGCTTCATTGTTATTTATTTGCCTCTTCTTTTTGTTTTCATAAGCATTAAAAAATGGCGGACCCGGTTATGAAAAAGTTTGAAATTCCTAGTGATACTGTATTCTGCTGTTCTTATAACGAGCCCACTATCACGAATTGTCCCCATCAGATAAATATCAATTCCTTCACCAAATAAGTTCGGGCTAGGGAAACAAAAGGGGTTCGGAATTAAAAAATCCTGAACCCCTTTTGAAATCCTCTCTGAATTTCTCCTAAAGTTAAGAGATTGGGCTCTTCGAGCCCACTAAGTTAGGCCATTTTTGGACCTCGCCATGTCCTATTTGCCATTCTATTTAATTGATGGCAGCGAAAGTAAGCAACGCCTGCATTGACAATTTTTTAAGTCCCCTTAAAGTAGTCCAACGCATACCATACTTTTCTTTAGCATCTGCAAATACACGCTCAATCGTTTCTTTACGCTTCGCATATATAGGTTTTACAACTTGATGATAACGCAAATGATCTGCTTCTTCCACATGTGTTTGCCAGATATGCCGTGTCACCACTTTTTGACAGTCTTTGCTTTCTGTACACCGAGATAAAAATGAGCATGTTGCACAGATGTGTTTGGGGGATTTATACTCGCGATAGCCCTCTTTATTTGTTGTTGAGTACTTTAATAGCTCGCCTACTGTTTACTATTTTACAAATCGGACTAAAGTTTTTTCACCAATTTCTATTTGGTTAATATCGAAGTTGTATAGTTAGTTCACCATATCGCTTGTCAGCTTCTTCACCAATCCAGCAGCTATATAGTTCGAAAAAATCACCCTCTTCAAGGTAGTTGTTCATAATCTTGCAAAGTTCAGTAAGTTTCACTTTGGATTCTTCACATACTTCTTTGGTCGCCCATTCTTCTGAAATGACGATTCCCCAATCATTAGATATATCGTAAACATATGGTGTGGTGAATTGAAATTTCTGTACGTTAACTCTTTCCTCTTCATCTGAAAAACCCCAACCTATCTTAACTATATCTTCCGATTCTGAATCATAATCTTGAAGAGGTAGTTCAACATTGCAACCGATATAACTGCATAAACTCATTTCAACTGTCTCCTTTATTGTTTAATTAACTCATTCTTGATAAGGGTAACAGCAAGAATTGGGTATATAAATAAAAAGCAACAATATTTACGAAAACTGCCTTTTTTTATGTTAAAAGCAACAATCTATAAAAAAAGAGCCTAAAACAAAAATGACTCTAGGCAAAAGTGTTCTATCTTAAAGGTAAGACAAAGTTGATTGGAACGGAAGGTACGAGACTCCTGCTTAGAAAAGCGCGTCTAGGGGAAGACCCGCAGGCGAAAGCCGAGGAGGCTCCCCGACCGCCCGCGGAGAGCAAGTGCCCTACGTTCCAAGCAACGTCCAAATTGTACAAGCCATAAAAATAGACAAACTCGATTTTCATCGAGTTTGTCTACAGTCTGCAACAAAAAGGTTCTAGAACCTTTTTGTTGTATTTACCTTTTAAATCCACCTTCTGAATGAATCTAACTTGTAATCCAATCTGCTTCATCGCTCATTAAAAGATTTAATAGTTCTTGCAACATTTTAATGCATTAATCGTTATTTGAGAAGGAGTTAACTTTTTCTTGCCTAATAGCTAACTGTTTTTAAAAGTTAGTTGGGCTTATGAACCACAAAGATAGATTTTTAACTATAAAAACTATGACAAAGTTTTTCCTTTTTGCCTACTTGCTAAATTCAGCAAGTAAAATATTTTTAAAAGGATCAGGGCTATTGTTAAGGCTGTTCAAATTGACGGCCAATGTATGCTTGCCTCCAAGTGTGCCACCCGCAAATGTGGAAAACCCTGGAACGCCACCTTTGTGTCCCCATATCGAGACGCCGCTTGGAAGCTTAATTTCAAAGATTCCTAGACCAAAACCAGTTCCTTCTCTTCCTGTGGGAACTGTAGTAAGCATTTGTTTTAGTTGCTGTTCCTTCAGTAATTTGCCACTAAGTAAGTAAGAGAAGAATTTGTTTAAGTCGTCAGCAGTAGAAATCATATCTCCATCCGAGCTACCTGGGTTGGCATAAGTAACGTCTTTTAGCTCACTTGCTCCGTCTGGTTGGAAATATCCACGGGCATGCTTGGTGCCGGGAATAACGCTTGAATTGCCAGGTAGGAATGTATTTGACAGATCAAGCGGTTCAATAATCCGATTTTCAACCTCTTCCGCATAGCTGTTTCCAGTTACTTTTTCAATAAGGATCCCCAGTACTACGTATCCTGTGTTTGAATAAGACCAACCCTTTCCTGGAGCAAAGTCTGGGGGGAGAGAAATCCCCATCTTTACGAATTCTTCAGCCGTATATGATTTTTTTGTATCTATAATATCAAAGTCTTTTGACTTTACGTAGTCAGCGATACCACTTGTATGATTCAGTATCTGCCGGATAGTAATCTGGTTACCATCATATCCGTTTCCTTGAATAACACCAGGCAACCATTTTTCAATACGGTCGTCTAGATTCAAACGGTTCTCTGCAGATAATTGAAGTAGAACTGTTGCAATAAACGTTTTCGTCACACTGCCAATGCGAAAGCGAAAATCAGTTTTCATTGGTTTCTTGGTTCTCAGATCCGCTATCCCAGCGGCATAACCCCAAGTTTTACCGCCCTTGGACATTTTAGCGAGTATTCCCGGGTATCCAAGTTGCAGTGTATCCCGCATTGCTTCCTTGACGGAAGTACGATCTCGTTGAGTACTTGTTTGTAACGAACTAGATACATTTCGTGTGGGTTCTGCTTTTGAGGTTGGTGTTATGTATAACAGGGAACTTCCAGCTATTAAAAGTGCTAGACTTGCACATGTAATTTGACCACGTGTTTTCATAAGGCATTCCTCTCCTCTATTTAAATTGTATAGATGCTTGATAGCTGTGTCATAATAACCACACAGTCATCAACTCTACCAATGACAAAAAGTCAACATTGAATTTGCAATTATCTTACTAATCATTATTCTCACAAACATCATTGTGTCCCAACAAACGGTAAATCCCTCTTTTTCCACAAGCATGTTAACCATAGAATTTACTTCTTTCCTTAAAACACTCTTGTTACTGGTTCATATATAGGTCATACCTATTTCCCCCTTTACTCCTCTATATATTTTTCATATACAATGAAAAACTCTTTTTCCTTACCTATTCCTTACATTCGAAATCGCTTCTATAATAGGGGTGAAGGAGCATCTGTGCCCGAAAGCGCAAAAAAAGAAACGCCCCAAAACAAAAATGAGCTGACTTCTCAAAATAACTAAAAGTAGAGACAGAAAATTTTCATTTAGGGGGTACTTCAAAACCTTATCTTGATGGCGATGTGTTCCTAACCCACATCGCCTTAAATTTGAAAACACTTATTCCATCCACTGACCCTTTAATGGAATAACATGACTGACATTTTTAAACAACTCTATTGACACTCAAAACTACCATCAATACTACACTCCGTTGAGACACATTATTACATATTTATTGATGTAGTTGAGATGGACTCACTTTTTGAATTTGAACAAGTATATCAAACGATTTACCTAATGATATATCAACAGTTTTTGGTATATCAGGGCCTTCCATAGTTATTCCAGCGAAAATTGGATGTTGTTCGTTTAACCAAGTTTTTGTCACACCGTTCGCCTTACGTAAATCAATAAAAAATTGATCTTTTTTGACCTGTCCAAAGACGTAGTTATAACTGTTTGGATCATCTGATTTTAATGTTCCATATGGGCCAAATTCACCGTCAGTATTATAGACATTATATTGCCCTTCGTAAACTGATGTTCCAATGGATACATACCGTTTACCATAATATTCTGCTAAATGCTGCCCAGCTACCTTAGGGTATATAAAAGGAATCATATTTGTTTTCGAAACGTGTCGATTATGTCCCCAAACAATGGTTTTTCCTAAATGTTCTTCAGTCCACTTCGCATTTTCATACATTGCAATATCATGTTTCAAAAAAAGGTCCGATGGTTTATCAGGTGGTGACGCTAACATTGTAGTAAATTGTTCAATAATACGGGCATTTTGTTTTATCCATGCGAACTCTTTGGATTTTCCATTTAGAGAACTTTTATTTTGTTCTAATAAAGCACTGATTTGTTTAGCATCTGAAATATACTTTTCTTTTTCTTTTTGCGAAAGGCTGCCGAAGGTATCCATATCCTTTGTTACAGGTATAAGACCTTTTGTCTTCTCTTCTACTCTAGGCACAAGATCTGAATTGTTTCTTTTTATATATTCTATTATATTATTGTAAACATTCTCGTTTACTGATTGAATATCCATCCCAATGACACGCACTTTAGATTTATGTTTTGGATTAGCATTATATTGCCGAATCCAACTAAGTAGATATAACATTTCCTTCGTCTTAAATGCAGGTGATAGATGCTGGCTTGGGTTTCCCTTACCAGTAAGAACATATCGGTCAAGTTCCAAAGCTCTATCCCATCCCTCTTCTAAAACTAAATTGATAAAGCCCTTTTCAGATACTAAATAATTAACAATGCGGTGTTTCATTGTAAAAACTTCATGAGCCCCATGCGTAGCTTCACCTAAACCTACAATTGAAGCTGAACCTACCATATTCTTAAGTGGTTTTAAATCATTAAGAGATGCAGTTGGATTAGTTGTTTTTAAAGGCTTTGCATGCGCTTCCAACCAATCCGCTATTTGATTTGTATTGTAGGGAGCTGTAACAGGAACTTCTGTTTTCGAAGAATCTGCATAAGTACTTCCCACAAAATTAGCAAGTATTATAGCAGAAGCACTAAGTGCAATAATCACTTTCTTTTTCATAAAAACCTCCTGAATACTTACTTATTGGTTTTTTTACACGACCTAAGGATTTCCGTTTAAACCATTAATTTTCTTATTACTTTTAAGATAATTCTAGTTCCTAAAACTCACTTATTTCTTAATAGATTTTATGATTCTAGTGGTATATTCGCACTTAGTGAGTCTAAATTAACTCTTATTACATAATTGTCTTTACTAAATCACTAACTGTACCGATATCAAATGTGCTTCGGAATCTTAATTCTTTCTCATCTATTACTTTGATTAAATGTTTCCAAGGTTTTTTTAGACTCTTTAACTAACGTTATATCATTACGTGCAAAATCTTTAAAAAACGAAAAATTCCAATTTCTCTTATCGCCATGGTTAACTTGGAAATCGACGTTGAAATTACCTTTCTTTAATTTCATTTTTCCACTGTTACGTATTTTGATAGGAGTTTGCTGTTCCAATGTAACGAACTGATTTTTTTCATGCAGTGCTACTTTTGGGTGAATTTCAAATAACTTGTTTTTTTCTTTTAGAGACTGAGGAATTATCGTTCTTCCTTTTACAGTTATATGATTTTCAGAATTATTAGTCTCAGTCTCAAAATCAATGCCATCTGACAACGAGGGAATTTCCTTTCCTTGGTCGTTGTAAAGCTCTAATCTGACTTGATGATTTTTTTCCTTCGTTTGGTAATGTCACTGTGTATTAATTGCGGTTGATGCTTTCCCTTTAGTCGAATAAAAGTGAACTTTTACGTCTGCAAACAATCCCTCATCCTGGTAACATGTTTAGGGATTGTCTTTTTTATTTCATATTACTTGATATGCGAAGGGGTCGTTTTTTGGATATGAACCATAATGTCGAATTGCTCCTGAAGGGAAACATCATCATCATATTGCGATACGTTAGGATTGATCTGTGCAACGCCATCAAAGAATGGCTGCTTTTCTTTTACCCATTGCTGTGCGGATCCATTCAAATTGCGAAGATCTAACAGGAACTGATCGTAATGAACTTGTCCAAACATATGATTGGAGCTGTTCTCGTTCTTCTGAATGGTATCCGCTGCAATCTTATTTTCACTGAATGATTTATATGCTGTAAATTTGCCTTCCGTGGTGGAGGAGCCAATTGCTACATATTGATTACCTACACGTTCTTTCAGAAACTCCCCGGCGACTTTAGGATACATCTTCTCAGTGATAACACCTTTAGCTATGTGAATATTGTGCCCCCAAACCATCGTTTTGCCGCCAAATTTTTCTTGAGCCCAAACAGCGTGCTCGGCTAGATACTGATCATGCAGCTTCACCATGCTCGGATAGTCAGCCGGAATCCCCATCTTCGTAAAATTCTCTATCACTATAGTCGTTCCTTTCACCCAATCTAGCTCGTGTGAATCAGTCTCATTATTCGACTTCGTTTTGTCTTCAAGTTGTTTGACTACTTTTTGAGCATTAGCCATATGCTTTTCTTTCACTTCAGTAGTCAGCTTCATATATTCCTGTAGATTACCTGCCACCGATGACAACTCGTTGTAGCTTTGCTCGACTTCCGGCAGTAAATCAGGATGATGTTCCTTTACATAGGTGATCACTTTATCGAAGACACTTTGATCCAGCATTTTTAAGTCGAGTCCGATGAATTGGATTTTCTTTTTATTTACAGGATCAGAGTTGTATTTCCGCATCCATTCTACCATAGCGACGATCTCATCAGTTGGGTACAACAGCTTCAAAAACTCCCTAGGGTTGCCTTTTCCCGTTTGGATATACTCGTTCAGCTTTAAACCGTTGCCCCAATCCTCTTCAATCCCAAAATTGGTAAAGCCTAGCTCAGTGACCAAATACTTCACGAGGCGATGCTTCATCATAAAAATCTCCGAGCTTCCGTGAGTAGCCTCCCCTAAACCAACATAATTTGCATTCCCTATCATGTCTTTTAGCGGTTTTAAATCATCCAATGGTTGTTTCGGATTTACCGTCTTCATTCGCTTCGCCTGCAATTCAAGTGATTTTGCAATACTATTTTGAGATGATATTTGAGCTGTCTCAACTGGTTGGGTTGTTCCTATTAGATCCGACTTTTCAGCTGGTCTCGTACTGCAGCCCACAGTTAGAATCGCTGCACTTTGCATTAAGGCAACTCCACCGTAAATCATTTTCCTTCTTTTGTTCATGGTATTCACCTCATGGATTTTTTTGAAGTACGACTTTCTGCATACAAGCATATTGGGTCGTCATCAGTAATCCAATTGTCACTCACTCACTATCATTTAAGCTAGTTACAAATCTTCACTATTTCATGTGACATGCACTGCTCGCTAACGTATTGATCAGCGCCAACATGTCACAAAGAAAAGATGACATGTTGTCACTGGTGGAGATGACAGCTGTGCGGTTAGTATGAAGCAGTAGGCAACCGCACCAACCTATTTTTTAAAGAGGAGCTGATTCACCTATAGAAAACCGTAGTCAAATCATTAACAACTTCAGAACAGTGTTTCCGTCTATGGCGTTTACTTTCTTTGCTGAGGTTGAGCAGGTTGGATATATTCCGAAAATGTCACATAACATTTTTACACTGGTGCGGCTGACGGAAGACAAGCCAAACCATACAATACCGCTAATACACGGAGAGGAGCGATGAACCTTATGAAATCAGGTTTCATCCAAAATGGTTATTTTTTATTATTAACTTTCGTTACAGGCTTGTTTTACTTTTGCTTTTATATGGTAGCTCTGTCGTTCAGTTTAAGTCTTTCATTTATAGTAATCGGCATTCCACTATTTACACGGGTATTGCGAACTACGACAACCTTCATCCAATTTGAACGTACACAGACGAAAATTTATACAGATATTACGACAGCACCTTACGACAAAAAAATAACAACGGATGCATCGATTTGGGTTCATGCCAAATTAGAACTTACGGATCGTCGCAATTGGCTCGCCGTCTTTTGGTTAATGCAGAAGTTGGTGATCGGACTCGTCAGTCTCGTCAGTGTAGCCGTTCTCTATTTAACACCGCTTGCATTCCTGTTGGCACCAATTTTGTATCGATACATCGATATGAATGTCATTTTCATGCAAGTAGATACTTTTGCAAAATCACTCCTTATCATGGTTCTGGGGGCGGTGCTTGCTGCAATAAGCGTCAGGTTGGGTGACCGGTTGGCGAAAACATTCGGAGGTTATACGCGAACCATGATTCAACAGCTAGATCGATAGCTATTTTTTTCCGACCTTTGTGCAGGTGACATAGTGTAAACAGCCAATTACACTGCACAAAGGTTTGGTTTATAATACTAGTAAGAAAGAAACAAACAAACAGTAGCTGCTTAGGGGTTGAAAGAATTGTTGGAAATGGTCAAAAAATGGTTTTGGTATGATTGGATTATGCTTGGGCTCCGCCTTATTACTAGCGTTTCGCTCATTCTCACGACGATCAGATTTCAGGAAGGTCTAGCGCTGCCTTTATGGATCGTTATTTTTTGGGAGATTGCCGCTTTATCCATTCCCTGGGTTTGCTTGCAGCTCAACTACAAATATTATTTATTCACAGAGATACTGCTCTTTGGCGGGCTATGCGTACATTTAACCTCGTTGTTTCCGGAAGCTTTCCCTTCATTTCTTGTATCAGTCTTTCTGATCGCAGCGAATAGCGCTCGTCTGTCTTATCATTGGACGGCACCGGCAACAGTCTTGGTAATACCCGGAATTTTTTATGTTGTTTCGCCAAATAACAGCTATTGGTTCATGGTAATCTACTACGGACTTGCTTATGTGATGGGATTCGCCTATCATTTATTGACCGTCAACCATCGGCAAAATGAAACCATTCGCAAACAAAACGCGGTGCTTGAGCAATATATGTCCCAAATCGAGCGTATTACGCTGGCAGAAGAGCGAAACAGGCTGTCGAGTGAGCTTCACGATACTGTCGGTCATGCTTATACTTCCATCATCATGGGAATGGAAGCGTTACGCTCCGAGCTTGCTACTGAAAAGGGTATAAAGAGGCTGGATTCCTTGCTTGAGTTGGGCCGCAAAAGTATAGAGGAAGTGAGGAGCTACTTGCATCAAATTGAGTCCCCACAGCAGTCGCTTTCCTTGGTCCAATCTCTGCAAAAGCTTGGAAATGAATTTCAGGAGCATGCCCGGGTCGAGGTAAGCTTTCGTGCTTTCGGAGAGGAGTCCCGACTGTCCCGACAAGCGAAAATGGCGTTCATTCGCTGCTTGCAGGAGTCGCTTACGAATGCGGTTCGTCACGGTCAGGCGACGGATATCACCGTTTCTTTGAAATTTGGGCACCAAGATACAAGATTGGAGGTGCATGACAACGGAAGAGGGATGGAAGAATGGCAGGAGGGCTTCGGCATGAACGCGATGAAGGAGCGGGCCATGAATTTGCAAGGTCAAGTGTTCGTCTATACGAAACCAGGGGCCGGTACGCTTGTCACCTGTACGTTGCCGCGACAAGCTGAAATGGAGAACGACCTTATTCAGCTGTTGATCGTCGACGACCAACCTTTTATTCGGGAAAGTCTGCAGGTGCTGCTCGACAAGTACCAAGACTTGAAAGTAGTCGGCTCGGCAGAGGATGGCGAACAAGCCGTCGACCTGTGCGGAAGCCTCCAGCCTCACGTAGTGCTAATGGATTTGGATATGCCACGCATGAATGGATCAGAGGCAACCAAAATGATCAAGCAGCAATGGCCGCATATTCGTGTATTGATTTTCACGACGTTTCAGGATGCGGAGCAAGCGTTGGACTTACTGCGCAGTGGTGCGGACGGCTTCCTGCTAAAATCAGCCGAACCGATAGAGCTGGCCGATACCATCCGGCTTATTCACAGAGGAGGCACATTAATCGATCGAGGGGTGTCCCATAAAATATTCAAGAACCTCGATAAGAGCGTCAAATCTACGCAATTGAAAGCCACCAACGACTATGATCTGACTAACAGGGAAATAGAAATATTGCAGCTTGTTGCCAAAGGGCTCCGGTACAAGACGATAGCGTCCAAGCTGTATTTGTCGGACGGCACGGTCAGAAACTACGCCTCCTCGGCCTATATTAAGCTAGGAGTACACAACAAGGAGGAAGCCGTCCAGAAAGCATTGGAGATCGGAATCATCGTTAGCTAGAATTCGAAGGACAAAACTGAAAGAACAGGCAACTGATTATGAGAGAGCCAAACAAACGCGTCAAACCACTTAAGTCGTACGCATCATAAAATTCAATTCATAGAATAAGGGTTCTGCGAAGTAAGGGGCTGTACCAAAGGGTCACGTTAAATAGACCTTTTGGGACAGCCCCTTCATCATGAATGGAATGTAATAAAAATATGGGATAAATAGAACTTTGTGAAGGCGACTTTATTGAATTTCAGACGTTATGGGTGCTTCGGCTCGAACATGCTTAACGCAATTGCCGTAGGTGAAGAAGATCCCGAAAACTAGCAAACTTTGCTCGATGCCCAAGGAAAAAGAAAAATGATGAACTAAAACTCTCCCTTAAAGGTTATATCAATTCAAAATCCTAATAAGATTATATATTGCCTGCCATCAGGGTTCACCTCATATTCTGTTTACTCCTTATTCTTTAGCTAAACTCAATAGTTATGACTTAGTAAACTAGCCTGCCCCTTAGTTCCATAAGGGGACCGCCAGCGAAACGCGGATTTATAACGTTAAGGATATTCCAGCATTAAAAATCCCAATCTCTCAGTGATATAATGAGAAATTGGGAACAATTGCACCCGATAGCGTAAGAACCGACTTAGGCTCAAATGAGTTGGTTATCTTTTTTTCATCATTTTATTTAAAATATCATAAACCAATGGGAAAGTAATAAAACCATCATCTTCTAGAAAATGACCTCCCTTTTCAACAGGATAAAATGATGTATCCAATTGTTTCGATAAATTTTGACTTAATTGAAGAGGAACAATATAGTCATCTTTTGCAGAAATAACAGAACGTGAATTAGTTGCAGAAATAATTTTTTTATAATCCACTTTTTTAACTGTAAAAGGATTTAGCGAAGGGAATGATGATAATGGTTCAGAAAAGCCAGAAACCAGAATAAAACCTCCAAAGCTTGGTAAAGGGTCTAATTGTTCTAAATATTTCAATAGTGTGATAGACCCTAAGCTATGTGTTACAAAATAGGTGTTGTTATCTATATTTTTTATATTATTAGCTAATGTTTCCAACCATTCTTCTTTCTTCGGGTCAGATGAATTTGGCATACTAAGAACCGAAACTTCACTATCATCTGCTATCAATTGTCCTTTTAACCATGGAAACCAGTGATTGGCTGGTGAAGCCCCGTATCCGTGGATAATATATACTTGTTTTCCCATTACTATTCTCCTTTCTTTTTATAGGTGTAAAAACAGTATACGTAATAAGGTTATCTTTTTGCGAAAGAATAGCCTTATTCGGCATTAGTCAACGGTATCAGGCCGAAGGGAGCATAATGAAGATAAATGCCCGTTTGTTAAATAAAAAAAGCTGCATAAACAGCTCAGTGATCTTCAAGGAAAGCGCCCATTAACGGAATAGTGTATGGAAAAACTCAAAAAGTTTTCATTTCTCTCAATATTATTATAAATATCAACAATAAGAGGAAATACTTTTACCTTTTTAATAGAACCCGCCCAATTTCGATTTAGCCCCGATAGTATAAATAGCCCTTCTTTGTTTGCAAGTGGGGCAAAAACATTATTAGAGGATCCAACATTATTTTTCTTTTGCAATTCTGAAGCTTGTTTTACATCTTACACAGGTAGTCCGATTTCACTTATACTTTTAATATCTTTAATTAAAATCCCCATGCTCGATTTCGGGAATAGCGTGGCGAGCAATAAACTCAACAACAATACCCAAAGGGTCATAAAAGAAAATTGTAAAGCTTGCTCTATTTTATTTTTTAGTGATATTAAATACGAAATGGTAGTAACGGAACTCGTACTCGCTTAATTGATTAATGTAAGTTTCGACGTGCCAGCTTTAAAGGAAATCTCTTCGTTGTTCTCTTGTATAATTGCTAATTCCAATACATCGACATAAAAATCGCTAATTCCATCTAATGAATTTGTGTACAGTATTACTTCCTTTATTTTCATGTGAATTCCCCACATTTCGGTTTAATTGACATCCTAATTACGCAATAATTCCCACAAGGTAAAACCTGGATAAATAATATTTATGTAAAATACCCCTTTATTACTGCCTAGTCAGTACAAACCTTCACATGCTCATCTATATTATCACAAGAGTATCCAATTCAGCTTAGATGTGAACTTTATGAAACTATCCTGCCCCTTTCGTA